>CAYTUL010000109.1:0-9855 GCA_964441135.1 uncultured Desulfobacteraceae bacterium
CGACAGGGCCGCGCGGAAGATCCTGGGTCCCGGCACCACGGCGGCCGAGGTCTATCGAGAACTGGTGGACACGGTTGAAGAGAACGGATTCATATCTCCCCTGGAAGTAGGACACGATCTGGGTCTGGATACTCATGGCCCCCTGTATATCCTTGAATCGAACAATACCGTACTCCAGCCCGGGATGGTCCTGGCAATCCACGCCAGTGTCATGTCGGAAATCGGCGGTGACGGCTGTGGAATGGGGTATACCTATCTGATTACGGAGAACGGGGCCGAACGGTTGAGCAAGATTGACCTGGCCGGGGAGCTCCTTTGAACTTCTCAGTAATTTTTGCGAGTAGAGCAGGTATGATATTTCTTTTCAAGGGGATATCTTTTTGAGATTCCATTGATAAGAAATATCATACCGGAAATTCATCTTAAGGCGTAGCCGGACAATCCTAATTCGGCCTGAAAGACCGGGTTTCTTACATCAAATGAAAAGGGATAGAGATGAGGATCGTGATCTCATGACTGCAAGGGAAAATGGACAGGGGAGGAATCCTGAGGCCGGGCTGGTTATCCTGGGCGGCGGCGGCGCCGGTCTTGCTGCCGCGGTGGAGGCAGCGGAACGGGGAGGCAAGGACATCACGGTTATCGAGAAAAGGCACGCCTTAGGCGGGAACACAGCCCTTGCCGGGGGCCTTTTTGCCTGCGAAAGCCCTGTCCAGGCCCGTGAAAGAATCATAGCCGATAGGGATTCCCTTTTCAAAAGGGCCATGGACTGGGCGCACTGGAGCAGGATCGATCCCGGGATTCTCCGCGCCTTCCTGAACAAATCGGGGGATACGATTCGATGGCTGGAAGATAAAGGACTGGAGTTTGATCTTATCCGGCTCTACCCGGATCAAAATCCGCCCGTCCAGCATAATCCCAGGGGTAACGGCGCGCGGCTGATAAAGGTCCTTGCCAGGAGATGCGAAGACCTGGGGGTATCCCTGTCTCTTCAGGCGAGCGGGAAGAAGATAATACGCGGGGACGGGGGGGCTGTAACGGGTGTTGTGATAGAAAAGGACGGCGTGGAGACAACCTTCACGACCGGCCGTGTCATTATCGCGACCGGTGGTTTCGTTGGAAATCATGAGCTCCTGAAAAAGTACTGCCCCTTACACTACGATGGGATGCCCGCAAGCGGTTTACCGCTCACGGGAGACGGCCTCTTTTTAGCAGCCGAAGCCGGAGCGGCCATTGCGGATTTTGCCACCATGATAAAGGAGGGCCCCAGGTTTGACCTGTACACATGGCCTTTAATGACCTTTGAGAGGGACCCCTCGACGATCTGGGTGAATCAGGAAGGGAAGCGTTTCATAGACGAAGCTGCCGGCTACCGTGTTTTTGAAAGCGTAAACGCGATGCTTATGCAACCGGAAAAGGTCTCCTATGCCCTCTTAGACAGCTCAATCAGGAAGGTATTTGAAGTGAAAATGCCCGGGTTAGAGGAGGCCCTGAAGGCGGAGGCAAAGAAAGAACGGGTCAAAATATCGGACTCCTGGGATGAGATTGCTCAATGGATAGGCGCCTCCCCCAAAATCCTTGAGGATACGATCCTTCGATACAACTCCTTCTGTAAGAAGGGTTATGACGAAGACTTCGCCAAGGAGCGAAGGTATCTGCTTCCCATACACAAGGCTCCCTTCTATGCCGTTAAGGGACTGTCGGTTCTCCTCGATACAATAGGCGGGATCAGGATCAATCAACGCATGGAGGTCCTGGATCCCCATCATCACCCGATCCCGGGGCTTTACGCAGCCGGTGTGATTACCAGCGGGTGGGAGTCGGAGACCTATTGCAGCGATCTGAGCGCCAGCGCCTTCGGCTTCGCCGTTAATTCAGGCCGAATCGCTGCGGAAAACGCCCTGCGCTACTACCCCGCGGTCAATCCCCCATCGATATAAATCGTCTGTCCCGTGATGAAATCCGAGGCCTCGGATGCCAAGAATATACAGGCTCCGACGATATCCTCCGGCATGCCGAGCCTTCCTAACGGCACACTGGCCTTGTATTTTTCAGCTAATGCCGGATCCTTCTGGATGTGTACGGTACCCGGGGTAATCACCAGGGAGGGCCCCAGAGCGTTTACATGAATATTGTAGGGGGCCCATTCCAGGGCGAGGGCCCTGGTTATCAATTCCACGGCGCCCTTTGTGGCGCAATACCCCGAATTCCCGCCCGTATAACCCCTTATCCCCCTTACGGAGGACATATTGATGATCTTTCCCTGTTTTTTCTCTTTCATGACACGTGCCGCCTGTTTACAGGTGATCATCGTGCCCCTGACATTGACGTTAAATATACGATCCCAGTCCTCCATGGGGTATTCAAAGGCGTCCCTCTTGATATTCAGACCCATGGCATTGACCAGGATGTCGATCGTCCCGAATTGATCCACAACCTGTTTAACCATGTTTACGACACTGTCTTCATCCGTGACATCTGTCTGAACAGCCCGGACTTCCCCACCGGTCCGGGACCCTATGTCCCGGGCGACCCGGTCCAGTGCCTCCTGGTTCCGGCTCGCAACAAGGACCGTTGCCCCGTATTGGCTTAACCCCAAGGAAAGGGCCTCCCCGATACCTCCCGCCCCTCCTGTAACGACGGCGATCTTGCCGTCCAATCTGAATAGATCTTCCATTTTCCTGCTCCTTTCAGAATCTCATCCTGCCACGGGTTTCAGCCCCAGGATATCCCTTGCTTCATCCGGTGTGGCCGGATCTTTCCCTAACTCTCTTGCTATGCGGACGGTCCGGGCCACCAACTGGGCGTTCGTGGCTAGTTCTCCCTTTCTGTATAATATATTGTCCTCAAGGCCGACCCTCACGCAGCCGCCCATGATCATGGCCATGGTCGTTACGGGAAGCTGGGCCGGACCCACCGCCGTGCAATTAAAAAAGGCGTCATCCGGCAGAAATTCGTAGAGGGTGGACAGGATCTTTGGTGTCGCCTCGCATGCCCCCTGGTATTTCATCCCAAGAACGAGGTTGATATGATAGGGCTTTTCCACAAGCCCCTTTTCAATCACGGCGGTTACGTCCCGGAACATGGCGAGGTTGTATACTTCCATCTCCGGCTTGACACCCAGCTCCCTCATCCTCGAGACATACCATTCAATTTCCCCGGGCATGTTGGACCAGGATATCCCCGCGTATTTTCCGGAGACCCTCATCATACTCCCCATGTTAAGGGAGGCCATTTCGGGCCGCGCCTCAAGGCACTCAATACGCTGCTCCTGGGTGAGTTCAGGACCGCCGCCCGTGCTGAACTGGATGATCAGGTTGCACTTTTGCCGGATGCCGTCCCGAATCTCTTTAAAGATCCCGGGATCGGAAGTGTTTTCACCCTTTTTGTTCCTTGCATGAATATGCACAATGGCCGCCCCTTCATCGAAGCACGCCTTTGCAGAGGTGATGATCTCATCCGGTTGTTCGGGTACATTGGGGTTCATGCCCTTATTCACGAGGGCCCCGGTCTGGGCCACGGTAATAATCACTTTATCCTTCGGTAATATTTTCGGCATTGAAGTCTATCCTCCTTCGCTTAAGCAGTCCTTCTATATTTCTTCTTTTGTAACTATTTGGGGCCTCAACAATCCCTTTCCCGGGACGAAAAACTGTAACAGAGGCTCAAGGCACAGGGCATAGGGCTTAAGGCAAATCTTGAAAAAGAATTGAGTTGTACTTTTTCACTTGCGTCCTAAACCTTGTGCCATTGGCCAGCCTTTACTATCATCGAGCCCACTTTTCCCTTCAACATCTTTTAAGGGATTAAAGTGTTATCTCCTTTTTAATTGATGTCCGGGTAAAAGAATTTATATTTGCTTCATACATCTTTGAGCTGACGGCTGATCGCTGACTGCTTCTTCACTCATCTACAATGGCCACCAGACGAACAATGGATGCCTCCCCCTCTTCGTATCGTATGGGGAAGCAGGCGATGGTGCAGCGCATGCCCGTGACCTCGTCAATCTGTCCTCCCGCGATCTCGATACCCGGGATACTGGCCTTTGCCAGGGCGAGGTGACAGGGCTCATAGATTGGGAATTCCTCATTGGCATCCTTTCCCGTCTCCTGAAGATATTCCTCATACAGCCACGGCGCGTATTTATCGAGGGGTCTGTGCGCCAGGGGACTGTCCATGGCGCCTCCGTCGACGGCCACTGCCTTGACCTTCTTCTCCACAAACCATTCACCGGCGCTGTCATAGAATCCCGGAAAATAATTGAAGAAGTCATAGGATTTGGTCTTGAAATACTTATGCCATCCCGTGTTGACTACCACAAAGTCCCCCTCTTCGATCCGTGGTTCCGCCTTCTCTAAGTCTTCCGCCGTGATAATATCCCATTTCCCCTTATGCCTCATATCCACGATGACGCCCGTTCCGTAGCAATTTTCTAATGGAATCTGGTCAATATTCGCTCCGCCCTGCAGCACATGGGAGGGAGCATCCATGTGGGTGCTGGCATGGAACTTGGTCGTAATGACCGTAGTCAATTTGTTTACGCCTCCCGGGAACCGGTCCCGTTCCGGGAAGGATACACGATGAATGGAAACATCCGTCATTACGGGCCAGGGCCACAGGGGTGTGTGGGCCCCGAAGGGTTGAGACAGGTCATAGAATTTTAGTGCCATGGTATTCCTCCTTTTTTTCATGATCAAATCGTTTTCTTAAGGCCTTATGCTCTGTACTATCCCCACAAAAGGCTCAAATCCCGGCCTCGACACTCAAGCCCTTTAGAGAAAACCGGACCATGTTATCGATGAGCCGGGCCTTGAAATCGTCATCGTATTCCTTCCCCGTAATACGCGATACCATCGGGCGGGAGTAGTTGAAGTAAAGTATGATACCGAAAACGCTCATGATATCGAAAGAAAGACCCTCCTTTTCCCCATCCCGTACGAAAGGGCCCAGGAGGTGGTACAGGTTGTCGAAAAGAGGCCTCAATGTCTGCTCGGCGGCTATTTCAAAGGCCTCCGTGGGATTATTCAGTTCCCGAATAATCAGTTGCCGGTGCATCCAGAGCTCCCTGTTCGTTAGAGGACCATCGAGATAGGCCCGGGCCAGCGCCAGGATCACTTCTCTCGGCACCGGCGACTCCAAGGCTCCTATGGATTCTTGAAAGGCCTCAAACATGGACCGTTCTCTCGGAACCCAGCGGGATCGAAACACCTCCAGGTAGAGGTTCTTCTTGTTCTTGAAATGATAATTAACCGCCGCCATGTTGCATTTGGCGGAGGATGTGATCTCCCTCACTGTGACGGCGTGATAGCCCTTTTGAGCGAAAAGGACTTCCGCGGTATCCAGCATGCGTTCTTTGGTGAGACTGTTCTGATACTTTCCGCTCATGGCAACCTCATTCATACGACTATTTCAAACGATCGTTTTAATGTCAACGAAAAAGAGACCATAAAATTATGAATAGATGGCCCTCTTATGTCTTTTCAACATTTCCCGGGCCGCTTCAAACCCGCATGCCATTCGCGGCGCTGACCCGCGAGCACGATGGATGGAAGCGGGCTTGCCTGAGGACGACCAGCGGGCGTAGTCGGGTCCCATTTTTTCCAGCCTGATCTTCCCGGATAATCCCTAAAAAAACCTTGACAGGGAGTAACAGGTGTCTTAATTGTTATTTCTATAATTATCATAAATTCATACATTATTTACGTGAAAAAGCCATAATACCCCGTGCTTTGCACGCGGGTACTGCCCGTAGATGAATGGCCAAACTCAATCCTTAATCATTGACAATGAATGAACATCTCTTTAATAAAGAACATCTCCAGCAATATTTAAATGATTCCTTAACCAGACCCATAAACCTTCGGCTGCAATGAAGGCCGGGCTGTGCTGTGCGGATTCGATCGTGGAAACACTTTTTTCAGGAAAGGAGGTGAATAGTTCGGTCATTGGATAGTTGGCTCCAAAAAATGATGGACATCTTTTAAGGAGGGAATGAAAACAATGAAAAGATTGCACATAATCACTTTGATCGTATTTATATCCGTACTCGGCTTGGTTTTGAACGGCTGGGCTCAACAAAAACCCTTATATGGCGGCACCCTGAGAATGATTACCAATGCCGGTCCCCGGGTTTTAGGATATTCCTTAGAGCAGGGACCCGGTGACCTGTTCGTGCTGCTGGGTGCTGTGGAAAAAGTCGTAGAATTCAACGATAAACAGGAACTGGTGCCATGGTTAGCCGAGAGCGTGGACCTCGATGAAGGCAATAAGACCATAACCATCACCATGAGAAAGGGCATTAAGTTCCATGACGGCTCCGATTGCGATGCAGATGCCATCGCCTGGAATTATGAGCAGCAGGTGGCCAACAAGAGGATAGGATACCTTGACCAGTGGAAGTCATTAGAAGTCATCGATAAATATACCCTGCGCATCCACTACACGGGCGGGTATAACAACCAGTTGGTTATGGGCTGGCTGTGGTCGCCCCCCGTTTTTTCCAAGGAAGCTTTTTTAAAGGCAGGCGGCGGGGATATTGAAAAGAGCAAGGAATGGGCGCGAAGAAACGTCTCGGGTACAGGGCCCTTTAAGCTGCGTGAGTACAGGCGCGATGAGGACATGACCTTAGACAGATTCGATGACTACTGGGGGCCGAAGCCCTATCTTGACAGCCTCAAATACATCTTCATACCCGACTCAGTTACCGCCTCGGCGATCATGCGTGCTGGACAGGCGGATATGTGGCTCAATACGCCCGTAAAAGACCAGGCGGACTTAGAGAAAAAGGGGCTCATCCGCCACAGCGGCCGCGGCTCTTTTCAGTGTATTATCCCCAATACTGCCAATCCTCAATCCAAATGGCGGGATAGGAGATTACTACAGGCACTCGAATATGCGCTGGACAAACCGGCAATGGCCAAGGCCCTCGGGTTCGGTTACTATACACCGATGAAAATGCTGGCGCCAAAGGGGGAGTGGGGTTATGACCCGGCCTATGAAGGCCGGCCCTATAACCCTGAAAAGGCAAGACAACTGTTGGCCGAGGCCGGTTATCCGCAGGGCCTGAAAATCAAACTGTTGGCCTTGATAGGGACTGATGACGTTACCACGGCGATAAAGAGATATCTCGAGGACGTTGGTTTCAAGGTTGACATCGATATCGCTGATCCGGGCCGGTTCTTCGGCAGCCTCTGGGTGAAAGGCTGGGATGACTTGATATTATGGGGCACCATTGTTTTAGGGGATATGCTGGCAACAATACAGATCAACTACGGGGATCAGCCGTTGACGAGGATGGCCAGTTCCAGCTATATGGTACCGCCCGAACTGGAAGCCATGTGCAAGGATGCACGCACCTATCCCGACAAGGCGGGGCAGGAAGTGGCAACCCGGAAAATAATCCGGTGGATAGCTGATCAATCCCTGATTATACCCCTGTATGTGGCTCCGGCCGCATATATGACACAGTCCTACGTACACATCGGTTTCCTCCAGGAGACGTCCTTTACCTTCTATTTTGGAAAGTACTGGATGGACAAACATTGATAGGGGGTCACGTCTGCTCTTGGCTCTTGTCGGCCCTTTTTCCCTGTATCGACTCTATCAAAGACATCCAAAAATATTGGAATGTATGATAGATGAGCAGGAATAAGATCTTGAAAAACAGCTTGATCAAGAGCCGGGAGTAGACGTCCGGTCACAGGTACATATGGGAGCTTTTATCATACGCCGGCTACTATGGTCGGCCGTCATACTCTTTATAGTTACCCTCGTGGTGTTTTTTGCCATGCGTCTGTTGCCCGGCGATCCCCTGATCATTTTCCTGGGCGAATCCCAGGAAATCGGTAATCTGTCTGAGGAACAGCTCGATTCTCTTCGCGCTGAATACGGGTTAGACAAACCGATTCTGGTTCAGTACCTTGTCTGGATAGGCGGCGTGCTGCGGGGAGATCTGGGAACATCTATATATTACCGGGAAAAGGTCAGTACCCTTATGTTTCAACGGTTTCCCGTCACACTGCACTTGGGCCTGACGGCTTTTGTACTCAGCACTTTTGTGGGCATTTTTTTAGGGCTTATCGCTGCTATTCGTCGCGGTAGATGGATCGATGTCATCGCCACGATCCTGGCCAATATCGGTATCTGCATACCGGTTTTCTGGCTGGGGCTGTTGATGATGTATGTGTTCGGCCTCAAAACCGGGTGGATTCCCATTTTCGGCTATACGTCCCCTTTCGATGATTTTTGGATGAGTACCAAACAGGCGATCATGCCCGTTATTTGCCTGTCCATAACGGGAGTGGGATTTATTGGGCGGCAAACCCGTTCCAGTATGCTCGAGGTCATCCGTCAGGACTATATCCGCACCGCCTGGTCCAAGGGATTAAAAGAGCGCGCCGTCATTATGACCCACGCACTGAAGAACTGCCTCATCCCTGTCATTACCCTGCTGGGAATGGGCGTGGGCATGGTTTTCGGCGGTTCGGTGCTGGTGGAGACCATTTTTGCCATCCCGGGAGTCGGACGCCTGCTGGTCACCAGTATCTTCGCCCAGGATTATGTGGTCATCCAATCCTGTACCCTGGTCATCGCCACCATCATCGTGTTGTCTAATCTTATTGTTGATATCTCCTACGGATGGTTCGATCCGAGGATCCGGTTCGGTTAGGAGAATGCCCCCATGGCCGAGTCCCTGACCGCTATCGTCCAGACCCCTGAAGTCGCGGCCCCGATAAACCAGATCCATCGGTTTCGGCGTGTGTTTTTACAACGCAAGCTTGTCCTCTTCGGGCTCATTGTTCTGCTTATTGTCTTCCTGGCCGCCGTCTTCGCCCCCTTAATCGCACCCCACGACCCCTACCGTGGAGATATGGCGGACTCTCTGGCTCACCCCAGCGCCAAGTATTGGCTGGGCACGGATATCCAGGGGCGGGACACCTTCAGCCGTCTTATTTTCGGTGCTCGAACGGCCCTGATGGTAGGCTTTGTGACCGTGGGCATCGCCGCCCTGGCCGGTATTGCTTTGGGCCTTCTGGCCGGTTTTATGGGCGGGATCATCAATGCGGTGATCATGCGCACCATGGATGCCTTGATGGGCTTTCCTATGCTCCTGCTGGCCCTACTCATCTCATCCGTTCTGGGTGGTGGTATCCAGAATGTCATTATAGCTTTGAGCGTGGCCACCATTCCCGTATATGCACGGGTCATGTGCGGTCTGACACTCAGCATCAGGGAAAACGATTATATCATGGCGGAAAAAGCCATGGGTGCCGGCGATCTGCGTACCATGATCATGCATATACTGCCCAACGCCCTGCCGACCATGATTGTGCTGATCACCCTGCAGTTAGGCATGCTCATCTTAGCCGAAGCTAGCCTGAGCTTTCTCGGCATCGGCATTAAGCCGCCGGGAGCGGCCTGGGGGTCTATGGTGAGCGACGGCTATCGCTATTTATTGTCCAACCCCATGCTTTCCTTTGCCCCCGGCCTGACTATCATGATCGTTGTATTTGCCTTCAATATGGTGGGTGACGGGTTGCGGGACGCACTGGATCCCAGGCTCCGGGGGCTATTATAGTGCGAGAAAGATGTCAACACATATAGAATCCTTAAGCCCCCGCCTTTTACAGATAATTGATCCCGCTGTGAAAGCTCTCTTGGCGGATTCGGTTACAGACGAAATCATAGGAATGATCAAGGATTAACCCGGGAGTTACGGGTCTACTCGATAACGTCGGCCGTGCCATCAAGGCGTTTCTGAGCCTCCCTCTTGCCTATGCGGCGAACAGTCTCATGCGCTGCAACTTGTTGCGCGCTGGGTCTGCTTACCTCAAGCTCGCAATTATAGATGGTTTGACC
>CAYTUL010000110.1:0-9851 GCA_964441135.1 uncultured Desulfobacteraceae bacterium
TGGGTAGTCTAAGACTCATTATGCACTCCTAATCCCTTCCCATTGATTAGATGGTTGAAGCCCGGTCTTTTAGGCCGGGTCAGTATGATCTGGCTATGGGATAACAGAAAGATATAAGGTCCACGGTTTAAGGTATCCGGGTTTGTTTGGCTTTCCCCTAGACCTTATACCGTATACTTTATACTTCATAGTTCTTTTTGATCACGGAATTGTCAAACTTTGGGAGTCTCCCCGGCAAAACCGGGGGTTTACTACGATTAAATTAGTTCGTTTTCGAGTTCCAAACGTTGCTTCTCCGACGCCTCGCGGAACTCGCGATCCTGCCTGCGGTGGTGCCGATCATTAAGGTACTCTCGGATTTGCTGTAGCGGATTGAGAGAGGCCAGAAACTCCCAGAACCCCGGCGATTCAATTCGAACACGTTCGAGCGTAAGTCTTGCACTTGGCGGAAGGGCGTCAGCTGCCAGGGAAACATAGTCACGTTGGCCAACAGCGCTAAATGGAGGCCCGAGTTCCAGCAAAAGCTCTCGGGGAACGGATAGCCACAGGTGACGTTGCAGCCAGGGACTGTAGAAAGCATAGATGGCCAAGTACGCATTCTCGAGGTCCGAAAGAAACTGCGAGATCTCGGCAATAGTACCGCCGCGTTCCGCCACAATTGTGAGCCTGCCAGGTTCGTCCGACAGGTCATTCCCTCCTAGTCATCAAGTTTGGTTGACCGCATAATAGGTATTAGTGAAGTACGTGTATATTCTGTAATTCTTACGCTTCGCACATTGTATATTTAGACCATTCTTATGCTATATAAAATCAGGTTTCGGATTAAAGATTTTTGCCAAAATGTCACTCAGAGCAAACCGAATCCCAATAACGATTACAAATTCTAAATAGATTATCGATATTGAATGCGGCAGTTTCTTTTATTTATGGATTTCTACTTTCATTGAATAGCATTTCCATAGTTTTCTCATCTAACCTTATTACATCCTCGGTCTCATAACGCCGGGTGGTGCCTATCTGTCCAAATTCATTGATCACCATTTTCCGAAATTTCTCACTTAGCCTTATCAAATCCTCTGCTTTATAATCCAGGGATGTGCCGGTATGTTCAACCTTTTCATACACGGTGTTAACAAGATACGATTTTTCCCCTTTGAGAAAGACCCATAGCGTTATTGGCTGTAGAACTGACGATTGATGCTTTTTATCAATGTGCTGACGATATTCTAAGGCGACATTATACTGGCGTAAAATCTTCTTTAGACCCTCGTCGAGGGGAATTTGATCAAAATTTATAGTAATCCTCTCGTCAGGTGTAACATTACACCAGAGGTTGAGGCCACTTTGACGGGCAATCTCATGAAGAAGCGCAGCAAGAGAGAAATTTGTTACATTCACTGTCAAATGATTGTTGGCAAATTGTATAACATGAGTTTCGTGGGGTGTCTGAGTTTGAGATAATGTGGTTTTCACCTCATTTGCCGCCTGTGTTATGCAAGGTAAGGGTACAAGACTTGCACTTAGATAGAAAAGATGAACTAATAAAATCTTTAAAGACTTCATGATTCACTCGGTGAAAATGACTTAATACAATCAGAGGAACTTTCCACTTCTTGCCTTAGGGCTTACATTGAGTCAATCTCAATCAATTATGACTTCCACCATAATATTTGAGTAACGGCCGACTCAACAATACTAAAAATTAACCTGCACTTTTAAATGGCCTATTATCGATCCATCTTCATTTACTTTTTCACTCAGGCCTGAATTTGATGATATTTTTTCCCTCCTAACAGAACAGTTGAAATTCTATCAGGAGATTGGATTGCACAGTTTAATGTGTTCACACATGAAGTAGCTTGGCTTTATCAGGTTGAGAATAGGAAGGAAAATTTAGCATATTTAACTTAAAAAGGATTATAAAGTCAAGAGTTATTAATCTTTCATTTGTAGGGATTTAAGAACAGGGAGTAGAATATTCCAACACTCCCATAATCCATTAATATTATGAATAAAATCGAAAAAATATACCTGTCTGGAAGAAATCCCGGAAATGGGTTTGTAGAATAATTCAACATTCCTTTTTTTAGGAAAGTTGCCCGTCTCGCTTGGCTCCTTTTGAAAATATCTCTATATATCAGTATGTTACACCATTTATGATTCACATTCCAACCTTATGGCACGGGCTTTGCTCTTATGGAATATCAAAAGCAGCAATTCATCATAAATCCACGATAAAGGAGAATAAAAGATGGCCGATAAAAAGAGAGAAGATCGAAGGAGTCGCCTGGGGTATGGCTCATCCTACAGGAAAGGCGGGATTCGGGATAGGGGAAAAGGAGCGGCAATCGAAGCCGTTATCGGCGGGCAGGTATGGATGGTCAAACCGGACAAGGATGCCCAGACCGCTAACCCCTGCATATGGATGCAGGCCGGGGTGGTGGATTTCAAGGGTTGCAATAACTATTATGACTGCACTTCCTGCAAGTATGATCTCGGAATGAGGAAAAGAGCCGAAAGCGGAAAACAGATGAGCTGGCAGGATGCCATGAGAAAGAGATCGAGCCTGGACAGGGTATGCAGACACAGTCTCACGAATCGTATTGCCAAGAGGGCCTGCGCCTATGATTATCAATGCTCCACATGTGATTTTGATCAATTCTTTGAGGATGTATGGTCCATGAGGACCGGGAATCTGCCAAAGGATATCCAGCGGGTAAAGGGATTTGATGTACCCATGGGCCACTATTTTCATAACGGCCACACATGGGCGAGGATCGAGAGCGGCGGCTACATGCGTATCGGTCTGGATGATTTCGCGCTTAAGCTTCTTGGAAAAGCGGATGCCCTTGATCTTCCCCTTATGGGCAAGGAACTGGATCATGAAAAGATCGGCTGGGGTTTAAAAAGGCAGGAAAACAGGGCCGACGTCCTCTCACCGGTGGATGGAGTCATAGTGGATGTCAATTCGAAAGCACGGGAGAACCCGGAACTGGCCAACAGGGAACCCTACGGTGAAGGATGGCTTTTTATGATTCGTACCCCCGATCTCAAGGCCAATGCCGGCAGGCTTATGGCGAATGCCGACAGTCTTGACTGGATGAACGGTGAAGTCAACAGGCTGGAGGGTATGATTGAGGAGGTCGCAGGTCCTCTGGCAGCGGACGGCGGATATTTTACGGATGATATCTACGGCAATCTCCCTACCCTCGGGTGGAATAATCTCACGAAGAATTTCCTCAGGACGTGAGTAAAATGATTGAGAGGGAAAGAAATGAGAAATGCGAATGATAAAAAATGGTCTTTGGAGAAATATCCCAGGTGCATCTGGATGCAGGCCGGGGTCGTTGAAAAAAGACTATGCCGGTCCGATTTTGACTGTATCGGGTGCCGTTTTGACAGGGTCATGAAAAGCGTGGCCAATGAAAATATCCTGTTAAAGCAGGAGGGTGAACTTCCCGGAGGTAAGAGGACAAAAATTATACCCTGGAGGGACAGGCTGAAATCATTGCCTGCAGGTAAAAGGCCGTGTATTCATCATATGAAGAATCGTATAGAATTCCGGACATGTACAAATGAATACCGGTGCGGCAACTGTGATTTTGATCAATACTTTATCGATCAGTTTTCGGTTCACGCCATGGTGAATCCGGTTAATGTCCTCGAGGTCAAGGGATTCAGAATTCCTCAGGGATACTATTTCCATCAGGGTCATACCTGGATGAAGATCGAAAAAGGCTCCTCCGTGAAGGTTGGTGTTGATGATTTCGCACTACGCCTTATGGGTCCCCTGGACAGGATTGAGGCCCCTCTGATGGGAAAGGAAGTAAGACAGGGCAGGGCCCAAATCACCGCCCTGAGGGGGAGTCACAGAGCAAACCTGGTCTCCCCGATCAGCGGCATTGTCACAGCTATCAACAGCAGTCTGCGGGAGCAGGGAAGACTGGCAAACCAGGATCCCTACGGCAAAGGGTGGGTCATGCAGGTTAAGGCGGATGGGCTGCGGCAGGATCTGAAGAACCTTATGATCAACAGGGAAACAGGTGATTTTATGGAAGGGCAGGTGGAACGGCTTTACAAGGTAATAGAGGAAACAGCCGGCCCCCTGGCCGCAGACGGCGGTTATCTGGGGAATGATATCTTCGGGAATATGCCCCAGCTTGGATGGGGCAGGTTAATGGATACTTTTTTAAAGATTCGATGATTGCACGCAGAAAGACTATATCGTAATATCTTTACGATGGGAAAGTAGATAAAAAAAGGCGTAAGGCGCAGGGCGCAAGGCGAAAGGCAAATCTTTAAAGGCATGGATTTTTTCCCTGCGCCTTGCGCCCCCACTTTTATCACCTTCGTTTCAGAGATGGAGGATCCTCCTGGCGTTACCCTCGTAAATCTTCTGTTTACTCGTTTCCGGTATATCCATACATTCTACGGCCTCGATCGTCTGCCGGATGGTGATTGACCCGTTTTCAGGGTCATAGGGCATATCCGTTCCAAAGAGTAAACGGTCCTCACCAAAAAATTCATAGGCACACATGAGGGCGGATGGATTTCCATTGAGGGCCGTATCGGCGTAAAACATACGAAAGTATTCTATGGGATGTTTTGTAAGCCCGGGAAAATGGTCCGCCCCGAGACGCTGCAATCCGTTGTTGTAATGCACCACAATCCTGTCCGTGAAATAGGGTACCATTGCCCCGCAGTGGTGAGTTATGAACTTTAAATTGGGAAATTTCTCTAAAACGCCGGCAAAAACGAGTCTGGTCATGGCAATAGTCGTGTCATAGGGCCAGCCGAATATGGAGAAGGTCTGGTTATAGGATACGTCCTCCGTGGCGTAATCCGGGTGAGTGACCCTTCTAAAGGGATGAATCCAGATAGGCAGGTCGAAGCCGGCCATCATTTCATACAGGGGCATAAACTCCTGCGAACTCAAGGGTTTCCCCTGAATATGGGTGTGTAGTTGAATGCCCTTGAATCCCAGCTCCTTAACGGCCCTTTCCGTTTCCTTTAATACGGCATCCATATCGTTCATGGGAAGGTTGGCAACACCGGCGATATATTTATCGGGCTGCTTTACAAGCATCTCCGCCATTTCATCATTGGAGATACGCGCCAGCTTCACGGCCTCGGCAGGGCCGACGATTTCCTCCAGGGGTGGCAGAGTGGCCGTAAGGACCTGAACCACGTCTTCATATCGATCGATGATATCTATCCTCATTTCCTGGTCCGTCAGGGCCGGGCGATTCTCCTGAAAATTCCTCTCGTTCTCAAATTTGTCCGAGTATTTCCAGAATGCCTCCTTGTATTTTTCCGTTATCACGTGTGTAAAAATATCTATTTTCATGGATATCTCCGATATCAAGTTATTGATAATAGGCAGCAAATGGTGGAGAACTGCCCTGTGATCATCATGAATACATAATTTGTTTAATATAAATGAAATCAAGCATTTTGACAAGAAGAACGGCAGGACCTTTTAAGGAAAATCAATGTTGTAATGGGGTATTCCAATGGTTTTTTGAAGAGTTTTTACTTAGTTGCACAATACATCCAAAAACCTTCACCAGGGTTTATATATTCGATGACATGGAATCCTTTGCTATTCGCATACTGAACCGTATCCATATTGGGTAAAAAGACAGCCCAGTTATTCTTTTCCCATTTCCATACAGAAGTGATTTTGAAAAAAACTGTGGAAACCAGATCCTTTACAGCCTTTTTTTCATTACTTTTAAGGGAAAGGAGATTCCATCCAGGGTTAACATTCAAAACTCCATTTCCGGGAATACCCCTAATGGATACTATTGCAGATACAAGGCTATGTACCCAGAATCCCTCACCTGGATCGATACCGAAAAGTTCATTGAAACCCTTGGCTCTTGTATAGGATAAAGTGTCTTTTCCCGGCAAAGCGACCGCCCAGTTGCCGTTTTCCCATTTCCAAAGACTGGTAAATATGTCATTGTTGAAGAAGAATTCTTTTAATGTAAAGCCGATTCGGGTACCGACCAGATTCCATCCTGGGTTTAAAGTGAGTTTTTCTTCTCCTCCTGTTAGGGTTCCGACATTGAAAGTTACAGTATCAGAGGCATATATTTCTCCGAGAGAATCAATTACGTAGAAATTTACCTCATATTCCCCCGGCTCAGTGAACTCGGGACTCTGAGCGCTGAATATCTTACCTCCTCCAAAGTATCCCTCATCCCCATCCCCTCCGTGATAGAACAGATCTACCTTAATGGGTGCCACAGGTGGTATTTCAATCCCTTCTTTATTCGCCTGTTTTTCGAAAAAGGGCGGGGTGATCAGGGCATAGGCATTTATCCATTCTTCATTAAGGACCTCAACAGTCGTTTCGAGGTCTATTTTCGATCCGGGATCTACATAAAGTTTCACTTCTTTTCCGGTATATGCTTTCAAAATCGTGGCATCGGAGGAAGATACAAAGGATCCTGCCAGGCAGCTCTTCCATAGCTGGTCGTTACCGATGTACATTTCCGGTTTAGACTTCTTCAGAACGCCTGCACCTTTCATGGATCTCATGGCCGTGTTGAACGCAGTTTCAAGTGTCTTTCCGCTGGAAAGCTCTTTAAGAAGGGGGATTGAAAATGAGTTGGGAGCAAATGTTGATAAATCTTCTGTTAACCGATTAATATTCGGAAGAATGATTCGATTTTCACATTGAAGGGAGTCCACCCATATTCCAGAATAGGATGTATCTGCAATAACCACAACCTGCCTGTTTGTGATTTGTTGAAACTGAAAAAGGGCTTCGTCAAGCAGGGAAGGGCTCAAATTAGAATAGGGGTTCAGATTAAATTGTCCATATTCACCATAGCCCGCAAGATAAATATATAGTGGACCGGAATTGCTCTGCTCAACAGCCCATTGGGTTATGGCTTCGTAGATTTTTTTACCGGCTTCTTTATCTGTGGTTCCGATTTCGTCATCAACGATATTGACCTTTTCTATCGGGAGCTGCTGCCCGCCATAGGCACTGAAATAATGGATGTCCTCATGTTCAAAACCTCTGTTATAGAAAACAAGGTAGATCATGTTTGCGAGTTCATTGATAGGACTTGCAGGCTCTTCCATATCCGAATTTCTTCCCGAGATAATAATCAGGTTTCCATAATGCTTGTCCTGGTTTTGGACTTTCCCGTTGACTTGCATAGATACGCTGATCCCATTTCCCGGGATCTTCGCCATTATCCTGGCTTTTCCAGGGGCTTTCGCCAAAGTTACACCCTGGTTTTGATTGATACTTAGAATATCCGGATTATTTGAATACCACTCAACCCTTACTTGATCCGCGATATTTGAAAGATTATAGAGGGTTCCACCTGGATCCTTGTAAACCAGTTGAAGGATATAACTATCACCGGGAGCAATGGTCCCGGGCACTTCTTCCCCATCCTGGGTCTGGATAAAAAGGGAATCGGGTTGAATATTTTCAAGGTCCAATGTGGAAAAGTTGATCATGCCGGTTTTTTCGCGGCTATCTTTGGCATTAAGGGCCCTTAAGGTGTAATTACCGGGCATATCGGGTGCGGGTAAAATCACAGTGGCAGTCTTTTCATTATTTACCATTACAGGAAGAACTTCAACAGGCAAGGGAACAATAACCAGTCCATTGGCCTGGGCGGCCACGAACGCTTCATCACCAACGACGGTTATATCATATGCACTCCCAGGTGTATCCAGATGTCCGATCGTATATGGATTATTAGATGTACTTATGTCAATTATTTGAAGACCGTGCAGATCATTTACAACGTAGGCCGTGCTCCCCGCAAGAGCAACATCTCTGGCATAGCCCGGGGTATCCACAGATTTAATGATTTGAGGATTTTCAGGGTTGGAAATATCGATCAATTGCAGCCCCGCAATACCATCGGCCACATAAGCTGTGGATCCTTTGACGGCAACACTTTCAGCGGAACCGGGTGTATTCGCAGTCCCGATTATTCGCGGATTCTCTATATCATGTAAGTCGATTACTTGAAGGCCGCTCAGACCATCCGCCACATAAGCCGTACTCCCCTGAACAGCTACTTTATAGGCATAGCCAGGGGTATCTATGAAACCTATGATTTGAGGATTTTCAGGGATGCTTATGTCGATCAATTGAAGCCCGCTATTTCCGTCGGCCACATACGCCATATCACCAGCAACAGTAATACCCCATACGGAACCAGGCATATTTACAGAGGCTACAATCCAAGGATTTTCCGGAGTACTTATATCGATCACTTTCAACCCGCCAAAACCGTCCGCCACATAGGCCAGTTTATTGATCAAAGTGACACCTAATGCCCAGTCCGTGTCCATACCACCGAGTTGATGGGGATTTGCCGGGTTACTTATATCTATTATCTGAAGACCTCTGTTACCGTCCGCTACATAGGCCATATCCTCCATAACAGCTATTCCATTGGCATTACCCGGTGTGTCAATATTGCCTATGATTTGCGGACTTTGCGTAACGCTGATATCCGCCACCTGAAGACCTCCGATATCATCCGCGATATAAGCCATGTCGCCAGAGACTGTAACCGCCCATGCAGAACCTGGAGTATGTACGGTTTTTATGATCTGTGGGTTTATCGGGTTGTCTATATCGATCACATGCAGACCGTTGAAGGCATCCGCTACATAGATCCTGTTATCCGCAACAGTAGCATGACGAGCATATCCGGATATATTTAAGGAGTTCACTATCTTTGGGTTTGATGGCGTGCTTATATCGATTATCTGAAGTCCCTTAAGACCGTCAGCTACATAGGCCCAATCGTCGTTTATTGCAACATATTCGGCAAAACCAGGAGTAACCACGAAACCTGTCATCAAAGGATTTTCAGGGCTACTGATGTCAATCACCTGGAGACCGGAATCTGATTCCGTATCCGGTCCGCTACAGGCTATCAAAACTTTATCACCCCTAACTGCAACACCGTTCGCATAAGCGGGCGTAGCCGAAGAACCAACTATCCGGGGATTTTCAGGGTCACTTATATCAATTACCTGAAGGCCACCGGGGCCATCTGCCACATAGGCTATATCCCCCCCGATGATCACGCTATTGGCATTACCGGGCGTATCCACGGCGCCTATGGTTTGAGGATATGAGGGCATGCTGATATCGATCACCTGGAGACCGGCAAGGCCATCCGCTATATAGGCGATATCTCCATTAATAAAAACGCCATCAACAGTACCGGGTGTTTGCACAGAACCGATGATCCGTGGAGAACGGGGATTACTGATGTCAATCACATGAAAAAGACCTGTCCACCCATCTCCCACAAAGGCCTTATCGCCTACTACCGCAACTCCATGGGCACTGGACATATCTAAAGTACCGATTATGGCTTCTTTACTTCCCACATCCAGGGTCATAAAAAGCCTTGTTTCTCCATCAAAACCAGTGCCTTTCAGGGTTACAGTAAGCCCTTGTCCCATTATGCCCTGATTAGGAAATGCTGTATCTATTTTCAGATCAGCGTGTGCATTTGAGGTAATAATTAGGATCCCTATCAACAATACAATGATAAAGTATAGACATATTTTTAAGTGGGTTTTCCCTGTATTGTTTCCTTGCCTCATGGGACTCGGCTTTCCGGGTGATATCTATTCGGCTGTTTTAAAGAAAGATATCGGCAGGTTCAGGGAAAACCTTGATTAATAAGCTTTGAAAAAGACTGGATTTTTAATGTACAGCTTTTTAGAAATGAGGTCTGCCGGGAGTGAACTTCATTGATGGAAAATGGAGTGAAATGGCATGGGTAAAGTATTTGGGTGAGGACAATATCGCTTGGATGACTGGTATTGAATACGAGCTATTAGAC
>CAYTUL010000111.1:0-9821 GCA_964441135.1 uncultured Desulfobacteraceae bacterium
GATGAATACGGCGGCATGGAAGGGGGCCTGAAAATGGCCTGCGAGGTCGTTCAGGAGGTCAAGGCCCGCTGCGGCCAGGATTATCCGGTCCTCGTGCGCATAAACGGGGATGATTATCATCCCGCCGGCGGGGTTACCCATATTGACGCCAGGATGATATCCGTGGCCCTGGAAAAGGCCGGCGCGGACTGTATCAATATCTCCTCCGGTCTCCGGGAATCGGATCACCCGTTACATGATCAGACCATGGCGTCTCCAAAGGGTTCCTGGGTCTATATGGCGGAAGGGATCAAGAAGACGGTCAAGGTTCCCGTAATGGTCGCCAAACACATTTCCGAAGATATGGTCGAAGAGATACTCGCCGCGGGGAAAACAGACTATGTATGTATCGGGAGGCCCCATATTACGGATCCTGAATACGGCAACAAGCTCCTTGAGGGAAACGCGGAAGATATCCTCCCGTGTATATGGTGCGCTCAGGGCTGTTTTGACGTGCTATGGATGCTCGCACCGACCACATGCCTGGTCAACCCCGCTGCGGGCCGAAGGGATGAACAACCCATCGATAAACTGGACAGGGCAACGAAAAGGAAAAAGGTCCTGATCCTAGGGGGCGGTCCGGCCGGATGCAATGCGGCATTGGTAGCGGCCAAGAGGGGGCATGATGTCACCCTCTATGAAAAAGAACCGGCATTGGGTGGCGTCTACAGGCTCGTGGCCCGTTCCAGGATCAAGCAAGATGTGGAGCGCCTTTTCACCTATTTCGAGCGGGCCCTGCCCAAAGCCGGTGTTCATGTGGTGCTCAATAAAAATGCTACGCTTTCCGCCGTTCAACAGGCGAAGGCCGACGCGGTAATCATCGCGGTGGGCGCGGATCCAAAGAAACCCCAAAAGATCAAGGGAATGAACGGTAAAAACGTGGTTTCCGCGGAGGACGTCATGAGCGGAAAGGTCCAGGCGGGCGACCGCGTCGCGATCTGGACCTGCAGCTATCATTGCCGCTATACGTGCGGCCCCAAGCTGGTTCCCGTGGATGGAGACCCCACGGGAATTCACTCCCATTACAGCTATGCCTGTACTGCCGGTTACGGGGCGACGGACACGGCCGAACACCTGGCCGGCCAGGGGAAATTAGTCAGTATCGTGACGGAGAGGGAGGATGCGGTTCCGGGTATGGGTTTTACCTCCCGGAGCTATCTCATGAAGCGGTTCTACAGGGAAAACGTTCGTATCTGCCGCAATGCCAAGGTCAAGGAAATAACCAGGGACGGCCTCATCATCGAAAAGGCGGGCGTCACCTTCCTGCTCGACGCCGATACCGTGATCGTCAATGTGGGGGCGAACCCCAGAAGAGATCTATTCAAGGCCTTGAAGGGAAAAGTTCCCGAGCTCTATAAAGTTGGAGATTGCGATAAGGTCGGCAATGCCATGAAGGCCATGGAATCGGCCTATGACGTGGCTATCAAGATATAAACTTTCGTACACATATGGCCCTTTCAAATACTCGGGGTAAATTCTTTTCCTGGGCAAAGGAAGTTAAAAAAGGCGCAAGGCACAGGGCGCAAGGTGGATTTCTTTTCCTTTGATTCGTTTTCACCCTACGACTTGTGCCCTGTGCCCTGCGCCGGATTTTATTATCCCGCCGATCTGTTCAGCGTGATCTCTCCAAGGTACTCTTCATCAGAGCCCAGATCCAATTCCTTTGTCTGACTCTCATACCCTTTGTAATCAAACCGGACCGAGTATTTCCCCTTTTGAAGACCCTTAAATCCGAAATCACCGAAAGAGTCGGTCACCGTTTCCCTCTCGGATCCTTCGGGAGTCCTAAGGGTGACATTCACATCTTTGGCGCACTGATCCGTATCGCCAAAAATAACCATCCCTGCGAGATGGGGTTTGGGAAGGTCCACATATTTGACACTTGGATTGGTGCCCTTTTCAGGCTCCAGGGGACCTGTCTCGTTTTCCATTAGGAACTTTGAGATCTTGCTCTCAGGATCGTCCAGATCTCCGAAAACCATGCAACTGACCGGGCAGCTCTGAACGCAGCGCGGCTCTTTCCACCCGTCATCCAGAAGGTGGGCACAAAAGGTGCACTTCTGGGGGATATCCTCTTCCTCGTTCCAGTAGATGGCGCCGTAGGGGCAGGCATCCACCAACTCCCTCTGGCCCCTGGCCTTCTCCGGGTCTAGGATGACGATCCCGTCGGGACGCTTATATATCGCCTCGTTCTTAGCGGCCTTCATGCATGCCGGATCTTCACAGTGCTGACAGGGTTGAGGAATATAGACCACCTTGATGTGTGAGGGGGATAGAACCCTTTCCCGTTCCCTGATGGACATCCAGAAATGCCCGAAGGTGGGCTGGGATTTGGCTATGGGAGGGTACTCATTCCCCACATGTTCGTCCTTGCAGGCGATCTGGCAGTTGTAACATCCAATACAGTACCTAAGGTCTATGGCCATGGCATATCTTGCCATTTTACTCACCTCCTTCCCACTTTTCGATCTCTACGAGACATGAATTCGGCGCCATGCCGGGCGCGTTTTTGGATATGAAACGGGCGTTGGTAAGTTGATTCACCGTGCCGCCCTTGTCAATGGTCTTTACCTCGCCAGGCTCCCCCTGGGGATCATACCCGCCTCCCGAACTGTAGGAGTGAACCACACCCTGGATAATTCGCGGGGTAATTGTCGCAATGGTAAGAATGGTTCCCCGGTCGTTGTAGATCCTGACGAGATCCCCGTCCTTGATGCCGCGCTTCCCCGCATCTGCCGGATTAACCCGCATGACCCAGTAGCGGTACCCGTTCTTCAACTTCCTGTGGTGGGGAATCTCATCGTTCCACAGGCTTTTGCCGTCATGCTGGGAATGAAACGTAAACCTTGGATGGGGGCTTATGAGTTGCAGGGGATATTTTTTAAGAAGCTCCTTTGTCTCTGTTCCCTCCCATGAGGGGATATAGTGGGGAACGGGCGGCCTTTCCTCATCATTGGGGTCAAACCTCGTGAGACTCTGGGATTCACACTCGATCTTTCCGGTGGGTGTGGAAAGACCCGTACCGTCCACCTCCCTCATATCCGGGATCCCGGGTCCCCAATCCTTGGTGTCCCTTGCTCGTCCTTCGGCAAACCACCTGAAGGCGGGGGTCGGTTTGTAGTCATCCGGAACCGGAACGATGTAATACCCTTTCTTTTCCCATTCTTCCCAGGTCATGACATTAGAAAGATCCGTTATCTCAAAGGTCCGTTTACACCAATCATATTCGCTCCGGCCTTCGGAGTACTCTTGCTCGATGTTCAGCCGCTTGGCCATGGCCAAGTAGATGTTATAACGGGACCGGGATTCACCTAAGGGCTCGATACATTTTTGCTGAAAGCATAAGACACGGGCATTAACCGGTGCAAGATGTCTCGAATATCCGGATATCCTGGCCCATTCACCCATATCGTAGTGTTCGAAGGTGGAGCAGGCGGGAAGGACAATATCCGACAGCCGGGCTTCGGGTTCCGTCTTATAGGGACAAACATTGAGGGCGAATTCGAGATTGGGATGCCTGTACATCTTCACCCACCGGTTTGTCTGCATCATGGTCCCGATATAGGACGCCCCCTGCCTGAAAAGCATCTTGATCTCCGAATACCCTTCAAAGGGAAAATCACACTTTATAAACTGCTGCTGAGCGCTCTGGCCGTAGTAGCCGTAAACCCCTCTCCAGGTCTGGGGCGGGTCCATAACGCACTCGGGCAAAATCGACCGGCATATACGCTGTCGAATCACGCTCCCGGTGGGCCTGTCCGGAAACCCGCGGGGCAGGAGCTCCCTGCTGCCCGAACTGCCTCCGCTGATGCCCCCGTCCGCATAACCGGGGAAATAAAAATTCCAGTTGCAGGGCGCGCCGCCCGTTGTGGAATACATATTCACTCCTGGCTTGCCCAGACCCTGCATACCAATGAGGATGACCATCATCCTGGTGTATTCATGGCCGTAGGCTGCCCTTCCCGCATTGCTCATCCCGGAGCGCCCGCCGGCCGCAAGGGTGGTTGTCTTGCTCGCCCATTCCCGTGCCAAGGCAATGATGTCCCGGGCCTTTACGCCGGATTTCTCCTCAGCCCATTTCGGGGTCTTGGGAACACCGTCCTCTTCGCCAAGCACATAGGCCTTCCATTTGTCAAATCCGTGAAGATGCGTTTCCACGTATTCCTTGTCGTATGTGCCTTCCGTAATCCATGTGAAGGCTATGGCCAGTGCGAGGCATGTGTCCGTGCCGGGTTTGGGTTTAATCCATTTGTCGCCGTCGATTATGGCGGTATAGTTGCAGAAAGGATCAATAAAAACGAACTTTATCCCAAGCTTTTTCATGTGAAAGCGCCACAGGTCGGTCTCATTCCAGGCGTAATCACCCGAGGTGGTGGTGGGATCGGACGACCAGAACACGATCATGTCTGTATGCTTAAAGGTATCCGCCAGGAGATCGTAGGCCGGGGGCTGGCCCAGTCTCCAGTAGAAGCCCCAGGCGTGAATGGCTCCCCAGAAAAAGCCCTCCCAGCTCTCAGGGTTGTGATCGATGTAGGTACACCCAAGAATATTCCAGAAGCGTTCCATGGCGCTCATCCGGTAGTTGATGGTCCCCCAGGAATCATGTGAAGAGCCTGTTACACCGATGGCGGAAGGGCCGTACTGCTTCCGGATACGGATGACTTCCTTGGCAATAATGTCCAGGGCCTCGTCCCAACTGATGGGCTCATAACCGGATTTACCCCTGTTCTGCGGGTTCCGGTTTCCGTCGGGATCGAAATCCACTCTCTTAACGGGGGTCAGCAACCTGTCCTTTGAATAGATATACTGTTTTGAACCCTGAATCCAGCAGGCGATCCCCGCCTTGTTGGGCCGGGTAAATGTCTGACCCCTCGCCTCTATGCTCCAGGGCGGGGCGTCGTCCTGGGTATATTCAAGGGGCAGGATCCTGACGATCTTCCCGTCTCTGACCCAGACCCTTACGGGCCCGCTCAGAGTGCAATTGATAAATTGCTGCTCGTCTTTGCTTGTATAACCCATATTCTACCTCCTCCGCTTCTATTCATACTTATGAACCTTTCTTAAGATTGAATTCCATGAACGAATCCTCATTGAAACATTATTTGTTATCAGTATTGTCCGGTTAGGATATTGCATACCAATTTATTCAATGGTCTGCGGGGATCTCTTTGAAGAGACGAACTCGTTTATGTGCAAGTTTTACGCATTAAGGTAGACGAGGCGGGCAGAGGGCTTCTTCCTCAATTACCCGGAGAAAAGAACGGCTCCCTTGGGAGGAGCATTCTGCCCGCCTGGGGAAGGTCGTATGCCAATATCTTGCTTTTAACATTTTCGTCTCTGAAAAGAGATCCCCACAGACCATTTTTTTCGATAAAGGTTTATAATGCAATATCTTAACCGGACAAAGCTGAGTCTATTTTAGATTTCAGGATTTTTCCTGAAAGCCGTTTCCATCTGTTGTCAACGGCTTTCAAACTATAGGATAACGTCTTATTTGTCAAAGCAATAATGAGATAAAATCCCGTCTTCAGGGCCTATATAACGCCTCCTGCAAATCCCGAAAAGTTCTTATGGACATCATGGAGTAAGATAGGCTATAGTAAAAAGGCAGAATGAAAAATGAAAAGATACATCAAGCCGTCAAGATTAAACAAAAGAAAGGAGGGAAAAGAGAGATTTCAAACGGGGTATTATCCATTTTATAAAACCGAAGTTCAGTAAGATAAAAGGAGGGTTAAAATGAAAAAGAGTCTATGGATTCCATTAGTTATCGGTTTTTGCCTTGTCTTTATTTTTCCTTTTGGGGTTTCGGCCAAGCCCATTCAATTATCCTTCTCCACCCAGAACCCTGAGCTCGGTTGGGGACAGGTTATGGCCTTGAAACCCTGGCTGGAGCAGATCGAGAAGGCCACCAACGGTCAAGTCGAGTTCAAGGTCTACTACAGCCAGACCCTCAATAAGGGGCCCGCCACCTGGAACGCGATCAAGGACGGTATTGCCGATATGGGATGGTGCTTCCACGCGTACTGGCCCGGAATGACCTCTCTGTCCGATGTGATCAGCCTTCCATCACTACCCTTCAACACATCCGAGGAAGGGAGTGCCGCCCTGTGGAAACTTTATGAAAAATATCCCTCGATCCGTGAACAGTACAAGGATAATCACATCATTCTCTTGTACACAACCGATCCCTATTTCCTGATTACAACCAAAAAGCAGGTCAAGACCCTCGAGGATATACAGGGCCTGAAGATAAGGATGATGGGAGGGCCTTCCACGGAGATGATGAAGGCATTAGGCGGTGTTCCCGTATCCGTACCCATGCCGGATAACTATATGGCCCTTCAAAAGGGAGTTACAGACGGAATGGGGGCTCCCTGGGAGGCGGTAAACTCATTCAGGCTCTATGAAGTCGTGAAATACTACACGACCGGTACCGCCTTTCCCGTGGTATATTTCTCCATAGCCATGAATAAAAAGAAATGGGACAGCCTGCCCAAGGATATCCAGGACGTCATAACCAAGGCGGGCGGATTGGAAGGCGCCAAGTTCTGGGGACGTAACTTCTTTGATAACGCAAAGCAGGCATGCATTGACAAGGCAAAAAAGGAGGGGTACGAGGTGAATATCTACCAACTCCCCAAGGAAGAACGGGCCAGGTGGCTGGAAGTGGCCGGAAAGCCCATCTGGAACAACTGGATTGAAAAGATGAATAAGGAGGGTCATCCCGAAGCAAAGGAGATCCTCGACGCACTGCTCGCCATGTTTTAAGACAGGGAGACGTTGAATGCTTCCGGTCCCCTTTCCCTTCTCTGTCAGGGAGGGGGAAGGGGACCGGTCATAAAAGGCCAATCGATCATTCAGGAACGGTTCTATGGATTTGAAAAAGGGAATAGATCTCCTCAACAAGGTGAACCGGCCGCTTATCGCCCTTGTAAAATACATCGCCCTGTGGACCCTCGCCGGGATGATGTTTCTTACATTTGTGGACGTGATGTTTCGTCGTGTCTTCAATAGCCCCGTCCTCGGAGCTCCCGAGCTCATCGAGTTCATGATGGGGATCGTCGTGACTTTCAGCGTGGTATATTGCGCCTATAAGAAATCCCATATCGCCGTCGATATTATTATTGTATACTTCCCGGATAAAACAAGGAAATGGCTCGACTGCATCACGAGTTTCATCACCCTTTTCCTGTTTGTTCTCATAGCCTGGCAGGCCTTTTTATACATAGGAGATGAATACCATTCAAGACTGACGTCCCCCGTCCTCTATATACCCGTCTACCCTTTCATAGCCGCCGTCGCCGTTGGGTTTGTGGTTATCTGTCTTGTTCTTTTGGCCGAATTTCTAACGAACCTCTCGGAGGTAGTATCCAAGTGGACCCGATCCTAGTCGGACTGATCAGTATAGCCGTACTTCTTATTCTCCTCTTCTCAGGTCTCCCGATCGGTGTGGGCATGGCCCTGGTGGGATTTCTCGGTTTCGCAGTACTCGTAGGCGTCGGACCGGCCCTCGGCCTTCTCAAGTCCGTCCCCTATAATACCTTTTCAAGTTATGATCTCAGCGTAATTCCCCTCTTTATCCTGATGGGGTCATTCGCCTTTACGGCGGGCATGAGCGAAGACCTTTTCAATGCGGTATACAAATGGCTCGGTCATTTCCGCGGGGGTGTGGCCCAGGCCACGATCGTGGCATGCGCCTGTTTCGCGGCCATCAGCGGCTCCAGCCTCGCCACGGCAGCCACTCTGGGTGCCGTGGCCCTGCCTGAAATGAAAAAATACAAGTATGATGACGGGCTCGCAACTGGCGCGGTTGCGGCGGGTGGAAGCGTAGGCATCCTGATCCCGCCCAGCGTCATACTGATCCTCTATGGGATCATCACGGAACAGTCCATAGGAAAGCTCTTTTTAGCGGGCTTTATCCCCGGAATTTTGGAGACGGTATTTTATCTCTTTACCATTTGGTACCTTACCTTTTTTAAACCCCACCACGGACCGAAGGGTCCAAAGACGACCCTTCGGGAAAAATTTGCTTCGCTCAAGCACACCTGGGAGGTGGTTGTCCTGTTTTTGGTGGTTATCGGCGGGATCTACAGGGGATGGTTTACGCCCACGGAGGCCGCGGGGATCGGAGCGTTCGGGACATTCTTCTTTGCCCTCGTAAAAGGGAAGCTGAACTGGGAAGTCTTCAAGACCAGCATTGTGGATACATGCCGCACATCGGGCATGCTTTTCATGATTGTATTGGGTGCCATGATCTTCGGCTATTTCCTTTCCGTGTCCCAGTTACCCGCCATGCTGGCAAGCACGGTGGGAGAACTGCCGGTTAACCGCTATGTTATTCTTTGTATTATTCTTATTATCACCCTTGCCCTTGGATGCGTGATGGATTCCATGGCCATTGTTCTCCTTACGATACCCGTGTTTTACCCCCTCATCGTCAATATGGGCTTTGATCCCATATGGTTCGGCATCATCGTGGTCCGGGTGACGGAAATGGGGCTGATCACGCCTCCCGTGGGTCTGAACGTCTTCATCATCAAGGGAATCTCCGGGGTTCCCATCGGGACTATATTTAGAGGCACTTTCCCGCATCTGGTAGCCGACGCGCTTGAGGTGATCTGTCTGGTCGTGTTCCCCCAGATCGTACTTTTTTTACCCAATATGATGAGTTGATAGAGAAAATCATAAAGGAGAATTTTTATGGGAAATGTGGAAATCTATCCGACAGTGACCTGGTCCGCCGGTGCGGGATGTCACGGTAACTGCGGGCAGAAGCTATATGTCAAGGATGGAGAGCTTATAAAGATCGAGGGGGATGAGAATCATCCCTGGAACCAGGGAAGGGCCTGCCCCCGGGTGTTGGCCCTGAAACAGTATATGTATCATCCCGACCGGATCACCCATCCTCTGAAGCGGGCGGGCCGGAGAGGGGAAGGCAAATTTGAACGCATCTCATGGGACGAGGCTCTTGATACCTGTGAGAAGAGACTGAAAGAGCTTCGTGACCGGTTCGGTGCGGAATCTGTCATTTTTGCCCAGGGTACGGGGAGGGATATCGGGGGTCCTATCTCCTTCCTCGCCTACAGTTATGGAAGCCCGAACTGGTGCCAGTTAGGCCTTTCGGGACAGTCCTGTTACACACCCCGCCTCGGGGCCATGAAAGCCACGCTTGGCGAGTTCATCGTGGCGGACTGCTCACAGTTTCTGGAAAAACGCTATGAGGACCCGGAGTACGAGATCCCCAAGGTTATCCTGGTCTGGGGAAACAATCCCATCACGACCTGTCCGGACGGTTTTTTCGGACACTGGATCGTGGACTGTATGAAGAGGGGGTCTAAAATTATCAGTGTTGATCCCCGGCATACATGGATGACCACAAGGGCCGAACATCATCTCCAGCTCAGGCCCGGCACGGGAGGCGCCTTAGCCCTCGGCATGCTCCATGTCATCATCCATGAAAACCTTTATGACCGGGAATTTGTGGAGAAATGGACCTTTGGGTTTGATGAATTAAAGGCCCGGGTCCAGGAGTATCCGCCCGCTAAGGTGGCTGAGATCACGGAGGTGCCTGAGAACCTTATTGTAAAGGCCGCTCGGCTCTTCGGGAGCAGAAAGCCTGCAGCAGTCCAGTGGGGCGTGGCCGTGGACATGGAGCCGGAGGCGACCAGTGTTGCCCAGGCTATCACCCATTTGTCCTGTATCACAGGCAACATCGATATTCCGGGAGGCCAGGTAATAGCCCGCCCTTCCCACGGGGTCACCACCTATCCCTACACGAC
>CAYTUL010000112.1:0-9748 GCA_964441135.1 uncultured Desulfobacteraceae bacterium
TATGTCATTACCGGTGAGACCCACAACAGCCCATCCAATATGGAGGCCTACGGCGGCGCCATCACGGGAATTGTCGGTATCTACAGGGACCCCATGGGAACGGGCAAGGGATCAAAGCTTATCCTGGGCATGTACGGTTATTGTGTCGGACACCGTGATTATGAGGAGGAATTAAGGCCCCATTTGCACCCGCGAAGGCTTTTGGACGGCGTTATTGAAGGTGTCAAAGACGGGGGAAACAAGAGCGGTGTTCCGACTCCCTTCGGCCAGGTAGTATTTGATTCGAGTTACCTGGGAAAGTGTCTCGTCTTTGTTACGGCCATGGGAATCATGCCGGCCCTTATCGGCAATGAGTCCTCCCATTTGAAGAAGACCGAACCGGGCGACCTTATCATCATGTCGGGAGGCAGGGTCGGAAAGGACGGCATTCACGGGGTCACGGCCGCTTCCGAGACCTACAGCGAACACACGCCAGCCGGACACATACAGATCGGCGATCCCTATACCCAGAAAAAGATGCATGACTTTCTCCTTGAGGCCAGGGATGAAGGCCTGATCTCCTTTATTACCGATAACGGCGGGGGCGGGCTCTCCTCTTCCATCGGCGAGTCATCCCGGTCAAGCAACGGCTGCATCGTGGATCTCGACAGGGTCCCTTTGAAATATGAGGGGCTCGACCAGTGGGAAATATGGGTCTCGGAATCCCAGGAAAGGATGACCATTGCCGTAAAACCCGGGCACCTGGATCGTTTCATGGAGCTTTCCTCCAAGCACGCCGTGGAATCGACTGTTATCGGGGAGTATAACGATTCCGGGTATCTAAAACTGAACTATGGGGAAAAGACCTGCGCCTATATAAGCATCGATTTCATGAAATCCGATTTCCCCCAGTGGGAATTTGAAGCCGAATGGACCGGACCCGAGGTAAGGGGGCTCAGGGAGCCGGTCCTCGGTGAACCGAAAAGACAGGGGGCCCTCCTCAGAACCGTGCTTTCCCGGCCCAACATCTGTTCAAAAAACTGGATTATCAGGCAGTACGATCATGAGGTACAGGGAGGGAGTGTTATCAAGCCCCTTGTGGGCAAAAACCGCGATATCCCCAGTGACGCGGCGGTAATCAGGCCCATACTGGATTCAAACAGGGGAATCGCCGTGTCCCAGACCCTGAACCCCTTCTATTCCGAGATCGACACCTATCACATGACGGCGGTAACCATTGATGAAGCCGTGAGAAAGGTGCTGGCCGTGGGAGGAGACCCCGACCACATGGGCGGCGTGGATAACTTCTGCTGGCCTACGATCCAATATGACGAAAAGCAAAATCCTGACGGGAAATACAAGGCCGCCCAGCTTGTAAGGTCCAACTGGGCCTTGCGTGACTACTGCCTGTCCTACGGTATACCCCTGCTGTCCGGAAAGGACAGCATGTATATTGACGGGAATCTGGAGGGACCCTATGGTGAAAGGCGGAAAATATCCGGGATGCCCACGCTGCTCTTTACAGTTTCCAGCGTCATTGAGGACATCGAGAAGTGCCTGACCATGGACTCCAAATTTCCCGGAGATCTGATTTATGTGTTAGGTGAAACAAGGGACGAGTTAGGGGGGAGCGAATATTACCAGGTAATGGGCAAGACAGGCCTGAATGTACCGAGGGTGGACCCGGAGGAGACCACTCCTCTCTATCGCACCCTCCACGAGGCGATCCGGTTGGAATGCATTTCCTCGGCCCATGCCCTATCAAGGGGAGGACTGGCCGTCCATTTAGCCCTTGTCGCCATGGGCGGTGAGATGGGTATGGAGATTCACCTGCCGGACATACCATCGGACATGAATCTATCCGACACCCGGATCCTCTATTCTGAATCCGCGGGCCGTTTCGTCGTTACAGTCGATCCTGCCAGACGGGAAGCCTTCGAGAAACTCTTCGAGGGAATGAAGCTCGGCTGCGTCGGGGAGGTAATGGAATCGCCCCTTTTCAGGGTTTGCGGCAGAAACGGATCCTGGATTATCGAGGAAGAGCTGAGCGCATTGAAAGATTCCTGGAAAAGGCCTTTCGGAGGTTTGATATGACACGGGTCAGGGCCCTGGTTCTCACGGGTTACGGTCTGAATTGCGACTATGAGACCGATTATTCCCTCAGATTAGCCGGTGCCGAGTCCCACCGGATCCACATCAACGATCTTATTCCGGGCCGGAGAGGGAGTGCCGGTGTGGACCTGTCCGGTTTTCACATCCTCGTCTTCGGCGGCGGTTTTGCCTGGGCTGATGATCACGGAGCCGGTGTTGTCCTTGCATCAAAGATCAAATTCAATATAGGAGATCAGATCGAGCAGTTTATCCGGGATGAAAAATTGATCATCGGGATCTGTAATGGGTTCCAGTCCCTTGTGAACCTCGGGCTTCTGCCCGGTTTTGACCTGAACTACCATCAGAGACGGGTCGCACTCACCTATAATGATACGGGAAATTTTATCGACGCGTGGGTGAAACTCCAAATAAATCCGGAATCCCCCTGTATCTGGACCAAAGGGATAACCCATATCGAGCTGCCCGTCAGGCACGGGGAGGGGAAATTTTACGCTGTGGGCGAGGATATCGACAGGCTCTTAAAGGATAACCAGGTTGTCGCCCGGTATGCGGACATGGAAGGGAAACCCGCCCGAGGGCGGTGGCCCCTGAACCCTAACGGCTCCTTGATGGATATCGCCGGCATATGTGACCCTACCGGCAGGGTTTTTGGCTTAATGCCGCATCCTGAAGCCTTTCATGACTATACCAACTACCCGGACTGGACCAGAAGGAAACAGGTCCTCCTGAGGGAAGGCAGGCCCATTGAAAACAGGGAAGGAGATGGCGTGCGAATATTCCGCAACGCCGTCCAACATGTCAGTGACGTGATCAGGAATGGAGCACTGAAGGAATGAAGGCCGAAGAAGAAGCGATACCCGGAAATAGTTCTTCCCTTTACCCTTCCGAATGACATCTTTACTTTCAATATCCAAATGAATTTGGAGCCAAAGTCAACCGAGGTGAACAATGGAGCGGAAATGGTCTGAATTATCTCCCGATGAAAAGAGGGAAGAGAGGTTTAAACGATGGCTTTCACCCGATCATGTGAACTTTCGCAGTTCCGAAGCGGAAAGACTTTACAAGGAAAGGGTAGCCCGGTTCATTGCCGCGATCAGGCTGGAGGAACCGGACCGGGTCCCCGTGGTTTTCAATCCCGGGCATGCCCCTGCCCGCTATTCAGGGTATACGATCCGGGATGTGATGTACGATTCCGACAAGCTGGTGAAGGCCTGGGAGAAGTACATTCGAGATTTTGAATTTGACGCCCTTCCCAGCCCCGGTGTCGTGCGATGCGGCGGGATGCTGGATATCCTTGACTCAAAAATGCTCATGTGGGCCGGGCACGGCCTTCCTGATGATTTGGCCGCCCAGTATGTGGAAGGCGAGTATCTGAAAGCGGATGAATGGGATGTCATGAACCGGGATCCCGGCGATTTTCATCTGAGGACTTACCTTCCCCGCATCTTCGGTGCTGCCGAGCCCTTCAGGAAGTTGCCGCCCCTCCAATCGATCGGGGGCTTCGGGGGTGGTTTCACCGCCTTTGCCGACCCGGAGGTCCGGGCTGCCTTTGAAGCCTTCGGCAAGGCCGGGGAGGTGGAAAAGGAATGGCGGAAGGTGATTTCCGAGGCGAACCGCAAGGGGCAGGAATCCGGACTTCCTACCTTCTTTGTCCTGTCCAGAGGAGGCGCCCCCATGGATTCGATCGCCGCGGCCCTGCGAGGGACGAAGGGGACCATTCACGATATGTTCCGACAGCCTGAAAAACTCATCGAGTATATGGAGGATGCGGTTCCGAAACAGATTCAGGCGGCGGTGGACATTGCAGATATGACCGGCGTGCCCGTAACCATGATGCCGCTTCACAGGGGCGCGGACGGTTTCATGTCCGAAGCCCAGTTTCATACCTTTTACTGGCCCTATCTGAAGGCGGTGATATCGGGCTGCGCCGAAGAAGGGGTGGTCCCGGCCCTTTTTGCGGAAGGGGGGTACAATTCGAGATTGGAAATCATCCGGGATCTTCCCAGGGGCAAGGCAATCTGGTACTTTGACCAGACGAACATGGCCAGGGCAAAGGAGATTTTGGGCGATACCTGCTGCATCATGGGAAACGTGCCCACATCCATGCTGATCACCGGTACGGTCGATCAGGTGGATTCCTACTGCAAGAAACTGATCGAAACCGCCGGAAAGGGAGGCGGGTACATTCTGTCGCCGGGCGCGACCGCGGATGACTCCAAGGTGGAGAATCTGCAGGCCATGTTTCACGCGGCCCAAAAATACGGGGTATACTGAGATATAGAAAAGGCGCAAGGCGTAGGGCACAAGGCGCAGGAGAAAACCGGATAATGGAACACCGGTCGGATATTGAGGGGGTCATGTTTAAGACAGTCATTCATATCTACGGGCTGCCTCGAGAAATAGGCACAGTCCGGGAGGCGGAGGTAGAGCTGAGCGACGAGGCCGGCATGTCTGATGTTGTCGCCGCACTGAAGGAGAAAGTCCCGGAGCTCGAAGGACCGGTAATTCGTCCCGGTGAAAACAGGTTGATGGATTACTTCAAGTTCAATATCAACGGGCAATTCTATTTTGACGGCATGGACTTTACGCTTCATGAACCGGACCGGATCGCCCTGCTTATGCCTGTTACCGGGGGATGACCGGGTGCCTATAATATTCTATGGCTGGATCATCATCGCAGCCATGTCCTTCATAAACTTTGCCATACAGGCCGCGGGTCTCTTTAACATGGGCCTGTTTATTATTCCCATGTGCCGGGACATAGGGATCTCAAGGGGTATGTTCGGGTGGCTGGTTACCAGCCGTTCCCTCGCGGGGGGAGTGTCTACCTACCTCCTCGGCCGGCTGGTGGACCGGTTCGGCGCCCGTGGGCTCCTTCCCCTTTCCGCCCTGGTGACCGGATTGTGCATGATCGGTATTGGACTATCAGATCATGTCAAATATCTTTTTCCCCTTTTTATGGTCATCGGTTTCGGGGGTCTCGCAGCCGGCGGAGGCGGTATCCTGACGGCGGTACCCGTGGCTAAATGGTTTATACGGAAACGCGGCCTTGCCATAGGAATCGCCACCCTCGGCACGGGCCTGGGGGCCGTCTTTTTCGTTCCGTTCACGCAATTTTTTATTGAGCATCTCGGCTGGAGAAAGGCGTGGTTTATCCTCGCGACGGTGCTGATGTCCCTGATCATACCGATCGCGTCGCTGGCGGTAAGACGACAACCGGAGGATCTGGGTCTCCTGCCGGACGGGGATACGAAAGAAAGGGAAGTCCCTCAAGATCCATCCATAATGAAAGAAGAGACCGTCTGGACGGTGAGAGAAGCCATGGGCACACGGGCGTTCTGGCTTCTGAATTCCGCGATGCTTCTTTGGGGTATGGCCAATGGGGGTTCCGTACACCGCATGGCCTTCTGGATGGAAGAGGGGTTTGACGCCCAGCTTGTATCCTTTGTCTTTACCATCGATGCTGTCGGATTTTCCGTGATGATCCTGGCGTCCGGTATCCTGCTCGACCGGTTCACCCCGAGATTTATCCCCGCGGGCGCCTTTGCCGGCGTCATAGGCTCCATGACCCTCATGCTCACGGCATCCAGTGTCTTTCATATGCTGGCTTCGGTCATCCTTTTCGGCATGTCCGCCGGCACCTTTCTCGTCTCCCAGACCTATCTGTGGGCCAGTTATTACGGCCGTGCTTTTTTAGGCTCCATCCGGGGGGTCACCCTCCCCTTTTACCTGGCAGCCATGGCCGTGGGCGCGCCCCTGACGGGCTATATCTACGACAGTACGGGCGGCTACCGGCTCGCCTGGAAATTTTTTATCTGCGTGTATTTTATCGGCTTTTTATGTATGCTGGCCGCCAAACCGCCCTCAAACAAGCAGGCAGCCGCCGGCCCCTCATTACCTGTTTAAACTTTTTGTAACAATTTAGCCTCTTGAAAAGATGGTTAAAGTAAAGAATCCACGCTCAAGGGACGTGGCCTTGATTTAACCCTAAAGGGGTTTTACAAGAAAAGCGGGTATGATGTTTTTTTTCATGGAGATATCTTTTTAAGATTCCATTGGGCATTGCCATGAACAAATATTTGGGGTTTATGCCTCATAACCTTTTGATACAAAGTGTAATGCCTTGCAAACCCCAAATATTTGGTCATTTGCTGCAAAGCAGGTAGATATCTCCATGAAAAGAAATATCATACCGGATATCCACTTAGATTCCGCAGGTCTTCCTCACATCCTCATTCTCCATAAGCTCCTCAACGGTACCCTGGTAGCAGATCCGGCCGTTATCGATGATGTAACCGTAGTTGCTCAAGGTCAATGTGAATTTTACATTCTGTTCCGCAAGGAGCACGGTCAGGCCGACCTCCTTGAGTTTTGTGATGGTCTCCCTCAAAACACGTACCAGTCCCGGGGCAAGCCCTTCCGTGGGTTCGTCAAGGAGGAGAAATTCAGGATTGCCCATCAAGGCCCTGCCGATGGCCAACATCTTCTGTTCACCACCGCTTAACAGACCTCCCCTCCGTGAAGCCAATCCCTTTAACGCGGGGAATAAATCATAGACTTGTTGTTCGTCCCAGACTTCTCTTCCCTCTGCCTTCTTTGCAGCGATCTCCAGGTTTTCTCCTACGGTCAGATCCGCGAAGATCCTTCTATTGTCCGGGACATAGCCGATCCCTTTTCGCACGAGCCGGAAGGGCTGTTCGCCGGTTATTTCTTCTCCTTTGAATCGGATACGCCCCTTCTTTGGTGGTGTAAGACCTAAAATACTCTTAAGGGTCGTCGTTTTTCCGGCCCCATTCCGGCCCAGGAGACATACGACCTGACCCGGTTTGACTTTAAGGGAGACATCAAAGAGGATGTGGCTCAGGCCGTAATAGGTATTGATGTTTTTCACATCAAGCATCCTCACCTCCCAGGTAGGCTTCCTGTACGTCTCTGTCCGCCCTGACCTCTTCCGGCTTTCCCTGGACAATCGTAGTTCCGTGATGCATAACCATGATGCTCTGTGACACATTGAACACTACATCCATATCGTGCTCGCAGAACAAGATTGTCAATCCCCTCGCCTCAGCCAGTTGTTTGATGAGTGTCATGGTCGTTGTGGTTTCTTCCGGGGACATCCCGGCGGTCGGTTCATCGAGAATCAACATCTTTGGATTATTTCCAAGCGCAATGGCGATTTCCAGCATTCTCTGGTCTCCATGGGAAAGGGAACCGGCGATATATTGAGCTTTTTCCAGAAGGCCGACACCCTCAAGAATATTATTCGTTTCCGCCAGGGCCATCCTATGGGCCGGCCTAAAGAGCTTTCCGCTTAACCCTTTCTGGGACAGCACGGAAACCTGGACATTCCGGAATACCGAAAGCCGATGGAATATGTTAGCTATCTGGAAAGACCTGGCCAGACCTCTCATGCAAATTTGGTGGGTCGGGAGCCGGCTGATATCTTCATTCCTAAAGGTGATCTTGCCCCGGTCCGGCTTCAGTTGTCCGGTAATGAGATTGAAGAGGGTCGTTTTGCCGGCGCCGTTGGGGCCTATCACCGCCACCAATTCCCCCTCGCCCACAGAAAGATTGGCGCCGTTGACAGCCTTGAAGTCCCCAAAAGTCTTATGGATGTCCTCAACCTTCAGCATCTATTCGTCATCCCTTACGATGATCTCTTTTGTCTCAGGGTTAATCTTGTCTAATATCAAGCCCATCACCCCATCCGGGAGGAAAAATATCAGTAATATGAGTATAACTCCGAGAATCAGGGTCCAATACTCCGTATATGCCCCGACGAATGTCCGCAGAGAGACCGTGATGGCAGCCCCCAGAACGGGTCCCGCAAAGGTAAACCAGCCTCCGAGGAGGCACATAATAAAAACCTCTAAAGATAGGACCCAGAAAAGCAGGTCGGGAAAGACCGAGCCTTCCAGCACAACAAAAAGGACACCTGCTACACCGGCAAAAAAAGTGGAAATAACGATCGCCACGAGTTGATGACGTCTCACATTGATACCGACGGCCTCACATCGTTCCGGATTGTCCCGGATCGCCTGGAGGGTGGTTCCAAAGGGTGATTTATAAATAAGATACAAAACGACGAGGCTGACAATAAAAACGACCAGAATAAAATAGTACCGGCTGCTCGTGGAATAAAGAAAATCCGGTGTCGGAATGCCATGGATGCCATCATCACCACCGGTAAAACTATACCAGCGGAAAACAATGGCCCAAATGAGGGATCCCAAAGAGATCTGAAGCATTCCAAAATATAACCTTGTCAGCCTGACACAAAACCAACCAATGAGTAATCCTGCAATCCCAGCAGCAATAGGCCCTGCGATAAAACCAACCCCTTTGGGTAGAGACGTCTTGGTCAGAAAAAGGGCAACGGTATAGGCCCCGACGCCGTAAAAGACGGCGTGATGAAACTGGAACAGTCCGCCGTGACCGACGACCAGATTAAGGCTCATGGCCAACAGGGAGGTCACAAAAATGACGGCGAGGATATACGTATAAAATCTCGGTATGATCGGTGGCAGAAAAAATAAAATGAGTATAATGGCGATCGCGGGCCATAAAGTTTTCAGTTTAATACCTTCTTCCGGCAACGTCAACTCCCTGCTACCATACAGATTTAAGCATCCCCTTCGGACGAATGAGCAATACGATAACAACCGCTGTATATGGAAAAACGATCGCGAACTGTGGCCAGAACAGCACACCGAAGGACTGGGTCAATCCAAAAATAAGGGAGCCAACCATGGCGCCCCACATATTCCCCAATCCCCCGATAACGACAATCAGAAAGGCTTCGATGATGAGGTCATGATCCATGCCGATTGTGATGCTTATGGTAGGAGCGACAAGTGCACCTCCCATGCCTGCGAGAAAACAACCTAAAACGAACGCAAAGGCAAACACCCAGCTCACATTAATACCTATAGCGCCCACCATTTCCATGTCAACGGCCGCTGCCCGGGCGATCTTCCCTATTTTTGTTTTATTGGTAAAGAGCCAGAGACCGATTGCGACGAGAGGACCAATAATGAGAAGAAACACATTATAGCGGGGGAGTGATGCGCCGAAGACTGAAAAAGAGCCCCTGAGAAACTCAGGGGCTATAATGGAACGATATTCAGCACCCCAAATAATCTTTACCAGGTCTCCCAGAATCAGCATCAGCGCAAAGGTGAATAGCAGCAGCATCAGGTGCTCTCTCTGATACAGGTGGCGGAAGAGCGATCTCTCTGCGATCAGGCTCACTAGGGCCACGACAAAGGGAGCAATAATCAACGCCGCCCAAAAAGCAAAAGTCCCTCCTCCGAGTAAAGTAAAAATGCTGAAAGCGGAAAAGGCGCCGATCATATAAAGGGAGCCGTGGGCAACGTTGGGGACCCTTAACACGCCTAAAACAAAGCTCAGTCCTGAACAAACAATAAACAGAATCATGGCCCTGCTCAAACCGATAAGAAAATGAATGGCTAAGGCTGCTAATGTAACATTCTGGCCGAATTCCATGTTCAGGTCCCTGTCATTTTGAAGTGGGAATGTTTGGTTTCCCGACGTCCAAAATCCACCATCAAATTTCTACATCATCAGTGATGGCTGTGGATTTTGGCTCAACCCTGGGCACCATCGAGGTGTTAGATGCCTGCAAGTTGAGCCTGCG
>CAYTUL010000113.1:0-9724 GCA_964441135.1 uncultured Desulfobacteraceae bacterium
GCCCAGCTTCCGCCCGCTCCGGTTTCCATCACGAATTGAGTCTCTTCCGTAACGTCTCCAAGGCTGTTATTATACTGATCAAATGCTTCAGTCGTATAGGTTTGTTTGCTACCGGCAATGACAGTTTCAGTATCCGGTGAAATTACGATGTGATCAAGGGGGCCGGCGATGAATTCAACCATTGTGAAGCCATCCGCCCCGGGGATGGATTCTTCCGAAGCATCCAATGCCTGAGTCGTAATGTTTGCTGTTCCGGCCTGGGTCACGGACGTAAGGGTTGCTGTCCCAGAGCCGTCTTGCAAATCTTTTATTATTTCCGTGGAACCAAGAACACCAATATCCGTTTTGAATATAACCTTTGCAAACTGCGGTAGATTGTTGATATCCGCCGGGATCTCATCGGTGTCACTCTGGACCAGCATTGCCGTAAGATCAGAACTCGTTAATCCATCGGCAACGATTTGGGAAGAGCCGGCATCAACTACAAATGCAATCCATGGATCAGCATCTACATTACTGGAAATTTTATCCCCGCTCCCCTGAATCACATCCTCTCCTTTGGAATCGTCCGGCCCGTCATTGGCTCCCCACCAGTTATTCTCGGCCGTAACGACTACACCCGCTTCATTTGTTATCCCATAGTTCGAATTCCCATAGATATTATTGTTTCTTATTTGGATATTCGATAAATCCGAATCCACATCGATCTGGAATGGAATCCTTATTCCGTTTGGGCTGCCCGTTATTATATTGCCAGAGATATCTACATCATGGGAAACCATGCCTATCACTATAGCAGCTTCATCATCGGGAATATCCGGAATATCTGTGCCCAAAAATCGATTGTTCGTTATGATCAGATCGTGGGCAGGATCTCCATTCAGATTCGTCCCTATACCTTCAAGATATCCTGAAAAGAGGTTGTTGCTGATCGCGATATGACTTGCCTGTTTAAGATCAATGGCAAATTTACGGTTTATAAATGCATTGTTCTTTATCTCATAGTATTCATGGGCATAATCTTCAAATACTACGCCGTCTCCTCTGGTCTCGGTAGAGGATTCGAGGACCATATCTTCAATAAGGCCCGGAGTATCCGCAGTCCCGGTATCAGCCTGATCCAGTATCTCAATGGCTGTTCCATCATCATCTTGCAATATGTGAAATCCCTTTATCCTTACCGGCGAGCCGATTTGAAGAGCCGTACCGGTAAATGGCTGTATCCCGGTACTCTCATTTCCTGCTCCGAGAAGTTGCAGGTTACCCTTACCGTTCGGGATAGAGATATTCTCATGATATGTCCCTGCCGCCACATCGATCGTGCCATCTTCGTCAACGGCGTTAACACCATCTTGAATCGACGCAAATGCATTAATACCGATATAATATTCCTTCTCAGCCACAATGACCGGGGTATAGTCTTCATATTCCGCCCAATCATCATCAATAACAATTGTGGCCGTATCGTTATTCGCAAAGGTTTCTAAGTTCTGATCCAGTGCCCAGCCGCTGAAATCCACATCGCCGCTGGTCAACCCACTAATATCAGATCCGTTCGCGGTTCCCCACCAGTTGTTCTCCGCTTTGACCTGAGATTGCGTGTGGTTGATCAGATCCCCATATGCGGAGCCGTCCGAACCGGAATATGTTTGGATATTTTCTGAAATGACAGCATTATGTACGACAACATTTATTGGTCCTATATTGTTCTTTCCTGGTTCACCAAACCTTATCCCCCTTTCATTTCCGGTAAAAACACCTCCATTGATGGTTATACCATCAACAGATGCCGGGTAAGTTGCATAGGAGGGATCGTCACCGGTCCCCCTTTCTTTTACTGTTAATCCGACACCTTCTTTTGCTTCACCAAGGCCATTATTCGTTACTTGACAATCATTAAAAACAAGGTTTGTATAAGTGCCTGCTTTAAGATTTAAATCGACTCCAGCCTGATAGGGCTGGAAATCGGGACTCGAAGAGAACTTGCTTGCATCGTATCCATTATGGTCAAATAGACAATTTTGAAATGTGGAGTCCGATAACTTTTCCGCGTAAATTCCCTTATGGGTGTTGTGTGAAAAACTGGTATCACTGACAGTTATGTATCGAACAATGCTTGTATCCTCACTTACCTGTTTGGCAAAATACCACCCATATATAAGGTCTTCAAAAGCCGAATTCAGGACGACAAGATTTGTTAAGGAAGAGGTGTTATCAACATAGAGTCCCCTCTCTTTCTCGCCGTTTGCATCCGGGCTGGTTCCAATTACTCTTACATTGTCTAATTTTATGTACGAAACATCCGTGGCCGTGGCTTCATTATGCCGGCCAACAGAAAATCCTGCCATGTCTTCCGGTTCGACCCTTAGATCCTTAAATAGGATCGGCTCATTCTCAGATAACCCGGATTCCTCCAATTGAATTACCCCGATCTTTTCATCCCCTGAACCTGCCGGGTTTTGGGTAAGAATGGTCCCGTTTTCATCACTTCCGGCACCGATGATAGAAACCCTCTTATCTATTTTTATATTCTCATTATAGGTCCCAGCCGCCACGTAAATTGTGCTACCGGTTACGGCATCGATACCCTCCTGAATAAGGCCTTCGGACTGGGAACCCGTTTGATGAACCAATAAATAACTAAAATCTCCCTGGAAACCGGGTGCAACAGGATCCGTATCTTCGCCGCTGTTTAACATAGGTGAAAAATCGATCGCATTGACAACAGAGAAATCATCGCTGATAGCAGCCGGATTCGATAGCTTATTGATATCACGATCAACGCTCTTTAGAAACGTATACACGGTCGCTGGATCCGTGTTTCCCCACCAGTTATTCGAGGCATCAATATTTTGTATGGGTGATTCCTCAATATATGTGCCGGAGGCGTTTGTCACATCCGCTGTATCATTTACAAGTCCAAAGGCACCTCCTGAAATGGCGTTGCCTTTGATGGTTACATTAATATCAGTCGCAGTTCTTTGAAATACTTCCGGACGGCCGACTAATATCCCACCTAATTTATTGTCGGTTATAATATTTTCGGTAATAATTCCTGCTTTACCACTGCCGATATTGTAAGATATGCCGAAACCACTATTCCCCTCGATAATATTTCTGCTTATGGTTGTGGGGGCGGAATACTCGGTACTCCCTTTCCGCCCGACCGATATGCCGTGTCCTGTTTGATTTACATCAGAAGGGGCTTCCTCATTCGTCTCCCATGTCCCATCATTGTTTTTAATAATATTTTCAGTTATTTCGATAAAATCATTGGCATTCGTTCCTTCATAAAACTCCGAAATGCTGATGGCATCTCCATGTCTATATTGTTTGCCTGCTCCAGCTAAAAAGGCATTATTCTCTATTCTGTTATTTCGAACATATATGCCTGTGGGATTTTCCGGGGTGCCCGGTATAATCTCATAGGATGTTATCCCTGCTGCCGACGTATTGTCATGGACGTAGTTACCCTCTATAGTATTGATACCGAATCCATTATCAAAGACAATCGCTCCATCCTGACTGTCAGAGTTAAAAACCTCATTATTCGTTATAGAAATGTTATTGGGCCAAGGGATTCCGTAATTATCAGATGAAATAGTGATACCATCACCACCCGTATCAAATACTAAATTATGGTCTACTACCCCACCTGTAACATCTTTAAGCTGGATTCCTTCATCTGTAGTACTCTCATGAACGATATTATACTCTACAACTATTCCCTCACCACCATCTGGACAATAGATAAGGTCTTTTTCACCATGTTTCACTTCAAATCCATTTATAACGACATTATTAATGGCGGATTCGATTTTTATGATATTGCTCAGGAGAGGATCAGGGCCAATGATGATCGCCTCATTCCCTGAGCCCGCCGTTCGGAGCCCGGCATCTGTTCGTGGATCAATACCGGCCTGAGGGCCCATAAGATTGAGTGGCTTGTCGATTGTAATCGTCGTCGAAATATTATATGTTCCCGCCGCCACATTGACCGTGCCGCCTTCGTCCACGGCGTTAATACCATCTTGAATCGTCGCAAATGCATTAACACCTATGTAATAATCTTTGCCATCTACAATGAATTGGGTGTAGTCATCAGATTCTACCCAATCATCGTCAACCACCACCACTGCTGTAGAGTCGTTCGTGAACTCAGTGAGACCCTCATTAACAGCCCATGGGAATAAAGCAATATTATCGCTGACGGTGTCTCCTTTTGGGTATTCTCCAAAAGCTTCAGACCCAGCCCCATTTGGGTTGCCCCACCAATTGTTGGTGGCATCGAATTCATCACCAGGATCATCGTTTTGGACACCAACAGTATTTCCTGAAATATTGTTATAATTTGCCTTATTGTCTGTGGCTGCACCATCAGAGACAAGAATACCAATAGGATTGTTCGTGATTGTATTCCCGTGTATATCGATGTCGCTACCACCTAACAGGCGAATGCCATTACCAACATTATCATCAATTAAAACGGATTCGACGGTAATATTTGTGCTGTCATTATATATACTTATACCGTTGTTACAATTTGAGATAGAACCGCCACTAATTGTCACGCCCTCGATGGACCCACCAGTAGCATTATAAAAAGCTATTCCCGATGCATCGGAAACATTGAGGATCGTTGGGTTTGTAATCGTGACATTAGAAACCGCACCATAAGTATAGAAAAGAATACCTGATGCAGCACCTCCGCCAGCTATTACATCGGTAATTGTTATATTATTATGGGAACCCAATAACACGATGTTGCCAAAGCTAGGTGCACCAGTGTAGGTTCCTCCTGTTATTTCGATGTTATCTATATTTGTGGTTGACGATGCATTGTCCCGCCCTAAATAAAGACCTGCTTCGACGTTCTCTTTCATTTCGCAGTTGATAAATTTTATCCCGTCAATATGAGTATCATGTCTTGCTTCAACGCCTTTTTCTCCATTGCCGGAAAATGTACTATTAATCACCTCAACGTCACTCAACGTGGTGTAATTCATTGATAACCCATGTTCGAAACCGTCGTCTGAGGCTACATTTTCTAAGGTAATATGGCTGTAAGGACCATTTGAGAAAGCAAAACCGTTTTTGTGTTCCACGCCCTGGAGGCATATATCTTTGATAATCAATCGCTGTGTCTCCGAAATACCGCCTGCTGAAATTGTGAAAGTATTAAAAGAGCCATTCGGGTCGACAACTGTATTTAAAGTCGGATCGGTACCACTACCGGTTCCGTCAATAATGAGCATCTTATCAACTGCAATGCTCTCTTCGTACGTCCCCGCGGCCACATTGACCGTGCCGCCTTCATCAACGGCATCAATACCCTCCTGAATCGTTGCAAACGCATTAACACCTATATAGTATTCCGTCTCATCCACAGTGATCGGGGCGTAAGCGTCGAATTCCGCCCAACCGTCATCCACAACGACTGTCGAGGTATCGTTATTGGCAAAGGCATCGAAATTCTCGTCCAATGCCCAGCCACTGAAATTCACATCGCCGCTTACCGACCCAACAATATCAGTGCCAATATCGATACCAATATCGGTTCCCCACCAGTTCTTCTCAGCGACAATATTATATGTATAGGGATCTCCATATTCCTGGAAAATACCATCGATCTGAACAAATGATCCATCAATGTTCTGCTGCATATTAGTAAAGCTGTTACCGGGTGACAGTACCACATTAGTCAGTCCTGCCGTAGCCGCTGCCTGGCCCCGACGGCCGATCGTGAATAGATTGATCACCTTGTCCACGGTGTTGTTGCTGAACGTAAGGTCAGTAATTGTTCCCGATTTTCCTGCCCATGATTTGCTCCACAAGATTGTTGGTTCTCGACTTGTTGAAGCATTAAACTCAGCTTCCGTACCAACAAAATTGGTGAAGTTATTATTATCAATAAGGATATCCCGGATATTCCTGTAGAAAACGAACGCTGAACTGCTGAAACGGTTGATTGTGTTACTTCGAAATTCGAGATTGTTTAGGAGATCATCGTTCCCTGCTCCATCCAGGAGGATACCCTCGTGAACGTCAGTCATGGTATTATTCTGTACGAGAATGTTAGTAAGTCCATTCGGAAGGGTGTAATCCCCCTTAAACAAAATAGCCCGTCGCATGCCAAGCCGTTCGCCGGGAACCATTGGATCATCTTCGGGTGCTTTCCCAAGGATTTCGTTGTCCAGAATATTGATACCCGATCCGGCACTCCTGTCAAAACGGATTCCTGTCGCCTCGGGATGGCTATTGAATTGCGTTTCGATCAAGTTCCCTTGGACCAGAAGGTTATTAACCGTCGTATGATCGGATAAGATTTCTCCAGGTCGAGCACCGGACGCTCCCTGATTGTTCAAAAGATAATTGTCCTGTATTGTAACGCCATCCACTGTGCCCAACTGGATACCAGAGTTGTTTGCGTTCCGAACTTGCAAGTCTTGAATTGTGATACCATTGCCGCTCACGCTAATCCCTGTGCCTTTTCCGGTGGCGTCAATGATAGTATCGAGCCGACCAGATCCAGCTAAGGTCAGGTTTGCTTTATTGGCATTGATCGGTGCTGATAGGTTGTAGATACCCTCCAAGATATGGACCGTGCCACCTTCATCAACAGCGTTAATTCCGTCCTGAATGGTGTTGAAGGCGTCTTCCTGCCAGGTTAAATCAGGGTTAAAGTTGCTCACTTTTTCTTGGCTGTCCCATCCGGCATCCACCCATACCTCAGAAGGAGCAGCCCAAGCAATTCCACTAACTAAAACCGCAATAACCGCAAGTATAAAAATAATAAATGTCCTTGTTTTCATGACTTTTTCCTTTTCTCTTGAGCGTTATATTCCAATAACACTCCGGAAATATTACTCACACAATCTATCGTTGCCGGTTATGTTTTAAGAGTGCTGGGGAACCTGTGCGTAAAGATTGAAATAATATTTAACAAGGCGAAGCGACTACTTAAAAAAACCGGATTACCCTCCGTAACCATTTCAGTGGCTACTCCCGGCAAACCGGCAATATATAAAGAAGTAAGTAGATATCTAAGTATTTTTATAATGTCTTATTAGGTTAGTCAATAAGTCAATATCATGATTTTTTTTAGTATTTTCTCGTTAGAAATGATCAGCCATTATCTAATAATAAAGTATTAGGGGTATTTTTTTTCTATTACTTTTTCATTAGTTTGCACACTGTAGGGATGTCTTTTTCTGGGGATGGACAGATGGATTATCGGAATTAGATAATAAGAAATATCGGATATCTTCCAGATCGATTTCATAGGTCTGAAGTCCAGATTTTTTCAATCTTTGCTTCGGCGTGCGTATCAGGAAATAAACAGAATAGGTAATTTTTCAAAGAAGTCAGAGTATTATGGCCGGGCTATTCCGTTACAGAAATCCATCTTCATCTTATTTGAATGTGATGAATTCTCTGCGATTTACTATGGTAATAGAACAGTGTTTGATTCTCCCGGTCTATTTCATATTCTCCATCCGAAACAACCACCCTGAAACCTTCCGGATATTGATAGTCCGGGATAAAAATCTCGGTCGGCGCCGTCACGTTATCGGAATGTTGAAACTCAAAATCAAAAACGCGATGCTTCATATCAAAAGAGAGCCGTAATGGTTCACCGGCCACCTTCCGGGCATAGGGACGTAATGCGGCTTGCAGGGCCCGCCCGCCGTCGTGTATGTCACCGGAGCCCGTTTGCTGATCACGGCTAAAAATGGACAAATCCTCGTCATTCCATTGATCCCCCCGTTCATTGTCATTGTCTGAAGTGTAATTCCATATCGTGAAACTGACTGAATTGGCTTCCAGGGCATGCATGGTGGTGTCCAGCGCCTTTATCTGCATGGAGAAATCTCCTGTTTGAAAGGCCCGCTTTTTTTTCATATCAAAGGGAATTCCGACTTCTCCAATAAGGGTAGGGACGTTATTCATCCGCTTCTCAGACAGGCTTATGATATGCGCTATCTGATCAAAAAATGCCTTCCTCACCTTTTTTTTCCCGATAACCATTTTTGAGGTCGTATTATTATAGGATAACCAGCTTCTGAATTTTTTGGTAAACAGCGTTAGAAAGTCGTACCAGTGTGTGGCATGAACAACATTGGGCGCGTCATCCCGGGTCCATGTCACATGTTTTTCACCGGGGAGGAGTTCCACAAAAATAATAGCATCCGGAACAACAGAGCGAATTTCCTTGGCATACCGGTTGGCAAAGGGACGAAAATAATCTCTTGAAAAATCTACCATTCGGTCTCCCACCCTTGAGAAGTGACCTGGCCGCAACAGCCTGGGATTGCCATGGCTATCTAAGTCCCACAGGCCGTTTTGCTTCCAGACCGGTTCGAAACCCTCTTTCCAGACACAGACCCCCTCCGGGTTGATGAGCCGTTTTCCCTTTTTTCTGGGTCCGAGAAGGCTTAAATCCCAGACTTCGACTTCCTGTGGGTAACCGGCTCCTAACAGCATGGCCTGAAACACGGTGGGCGAGTCTCCCTTGAGAACCATACCCGTCTTGCTGTTCAAATCGGCAAGGCCGATCATTCCGGCTGACGGCTCGTTTAATGTGTCGAAACCGACAACATTGTCCAGATCCCTGAGCTTAAGGGCTACCTGTTTGACGGCATTCATGTAGTGCCCCTGCAAATAATCCTGGATCTGGATCCCATCCACATGGGTTTCCGGCGCGAAGTCCTTTCCTCCGAAAAATAAAGACCACATTGTCAGATTGGCAAGCTTGCCGTAATTGGTGGGCCAGATCATGCGGGGGAAGGGGTCGCCGTGGACGGAATGGACGATGGCGGCGCCGGTTTCTTTGAACTTAGTTATATCCAGTCCGATCGCTTCCAGGGTCCAGCCGGGCGCGCCGTCCCCACCGGAAAATCTACTCCAGGCGTCCTGATGGGGATCGATGAAGACATCGATGCCGAACTCGCCGGCCCGCTTGATGACCTGGTAGAGATAGTCAAGATATTCCTCATCGTAGATATTCGGGCCTTTGTGCTCAACGGCCTCCCAGGTAATCAGAAAACGCAGGAAGGTGAATCCCCATTTACGCAGTCTTTCAAAGTGCTCGTCGGCCTCTTCAATGGGAAAGGGCCGCCCCGTGAAGGAAACATCCCTGTGGTTAAAAAATTCTTCCGCGATCCAGGTTGCACCCTTGGGTTTGAAAGGCACCTTGGAGCTGCCGCCCAGATTAACACCGCGTAAAAGGAGCGTACGCCCGTGCTCGTCTATGAATCTGCTGCCGTCTGTTTTAATAATATCGGGTATCTCCTGACAAACCCTGATTAAAGCAAGGCCACGTCCTTCCCCGTACAAATCATCGGGATCTCTATGGGCATGGATTCTTCACATCAATTGGCATATTTTAAGATAAGAATTGAATAGTAGGAGGAATACTTAATTAGTGCTCATCCATAAACTATCGTTTATGAATTTCCATCCTCCGTAGCAGGCTACTGCGGAGGACGGGCGCGCTATCAGCAATCAGCATTCAGCTATCAGCAAAAGATTATAAAAACAAAGATTTAGCTGACTGCTGACCGCTGACGGCTGAAAGCTCCATCCAGAAATAGATTGTTTCTGGATGGACACTAATAAATAGGCTAAATATGGTAGAAAAGCAACGAAAAAGTGTGTGATTACCGGATTCATTTGAAATCAGGGCAAATACAGGCATCAGGGCAGGGAAAGCGAAAAAATTCAC
>CAYTUL010000114.1:0-9714 GCA_964441135.1 uncultured Desulfobacteraceae bacterium
GATATCTACCTGCATCGGAGGTAGTGCAGTGCCTTACGGTATTTTCAAAAAGATATCATCTTTCAGAAACAGACACGGCCTCTTCTGGTTTCAATTATACCCTTTGATGGTGCCGGCCCCTGTGGGATCGGATTTTTATCCGTTTTCGAAAATTCGACCAAATTGTTATTATGGTCGAAAATATTAATGCAGATCGATCCCGTTGTCAAGTTTTTCATAAGGCCCGCGGTCCATTTTCTTTGTCGAAAAAACCTGGACTTAACCGGTTGACCCAATAAGGGGGCCTTCATTAATGATTGACACCTGAATTCAGACTCATTATCTTTCAATAGGGCGGGTCCTCTTGGCGGTCAATCATCCCAAGCAGTGGATGGCAGAGATAAGGGGTTCTTCACAATAATGGAAATGGAGGAGCGTGATGAAGAAAAAGAAAGATAAGAAAAAGGATAAGGAAGTATATAAGAAGAGTGGAAAATACCACTGTGCAGAGTGTCATAGCGAAATTCCGATTAAACAGGCATGCCCTACATGCGGTAAGCAGATAGACTGGGATCGCGTCCGATTCGAAATCAGACCCTAATAGCATGATGGAATCACATGATGTTTCCCGGCCCGGCCTTTCGCTTGGCGATCGTGCCGTGGAAGAAGGTTCATTTGATATAAGAAACCCGGTCTTTTAGGCCAGGTTAGGATTATCCGGCTGTGCCTGAAGATGGATATCCGGTATGATATTTCTTTTCAAGGGGATATCTACCTGCTTTGCAGCAAATGACCAAATATTTTGGGTTTGCAAGGCAAAAAATTCGTCTCAATGGGTTATGAGCCATAAACCCCAAATATTTGGTCATGGCAACGCACAATGGAATTTCAAAAAGATATCCCCTTGAAAAGAAATATCATACCTGCTTTACCTGTAAAATCCCATTGAGTTCAAACCAAGGCCACGTCCTTTGAGGCCGTGTCGTAATTCGTAAAGAACGTCATTCCGGACGAGCGGTGCGCAGCATAGCGAGATCCGGAATCCAGGAAAATTGAATCATCTTGAAGACTTCTGGATCCCGAATCACGATGATGCAGAAGATAGGGATCATGAGAGTACATACGCCAAAAGAGCTACAGTAAAAGGATGCGGATGAATAATGAACGGCGCAGAATGTCTGATTAAAACCGCGATAGGGGCCGGTATTGAGATCTGCTTCGTGAACGCCGGCACCACGGAAATTCCCCTGGTCCTGGCATTGGGATCGGAGCCCAATATGAAATCCGTTCTGGGATTGTTCGAAGGGGTGTGCACCGGGGCAGCCGATGGTTACGGCAGAATGCTTGATAAACCGGCGTTGACCATCCTCCATCTCGGACCAGGGTTCGCGAACGGCATTGCCAACCTCCATAATGCCAGGAGGGCCGGAAGTCCCCTATTAAATATTATCGGGGAGCACGCCACATGGCACCGTGCCGCCGACGCCCCTCTCACCATGGACATAGAGGGCCTCGCGGGCACGGTTTCGGCCTGGTACAAGACCTGCGGGTCGCAGGAGGGATTATCACAGGACTTGGCTAAAGCCGTTGCCGAGACCGGATTTGGGGGGATATCGACCCTGATAGTACCCAATGATCTCCAGTGGGGAGAATGGAGAGGGGGAGAAATGGCAGTTCCCCGGTTCTCCTTTGATCCCGTGGATTCGGCACTCATTGATCGGGCGGCACGGATCGCGCGAGCCCATGATAAAACGGCGCTTATCCTGGGAGGCAGGTCCCTCCGCCGCCGGGGTTTGCGGGCCGCTGCTCGAATAAAGGCTGTCACGGGGTGTGACATTTTCACCGATTCCCTACCTCCCTATATGGACAGGGGTACAGGATTGCCGGACATTGTCCGCATCCCCTATTTCCCCGAACCGGCCATTGGAATGCTTTCCCGGTACGAGGCCGTCCTTTTGGCAGGGGCCGCAGAGCCTGTAGCCTTTTTCGGATACCCGGGCGCCCCAAGCCGATTACTCGGGGAAGGCCGGAAAAGGGCAGCCATCACCACCGGAAGGCAGGAACCTGCCGAAGCCCTGGAATGCTTAGCCGACGCCCTGAACGCCCCTCCCTATTCGCAAATACCGGAGAGCCTTTTCCCTGAACCTGATCGTCCTGCAATCCCGTCGGGTGATCTGACTCCCGAAAAAGTCGGCCTGACCCTGGCGGCGCTTCAACCGGAAAGTGCGATTGTCGTGGATGAGGGTCTGACCACCTCCATGAACCTTTACCCCCTGACGGCAGGATTACCTCCTCACTCCTATCTTTCGATCGCGGGGGGCTCATTAGGATACGGCATGCCCTGCGCAATAGGGGCGTGCTTAGCCTGCCCCGACAGGCCGGTTATCAATCTTCAGGCCGATGGCAGCGCCATGTACACCCTCCAGGCATTATGGACAGAGGCCCGTGAATCATTGAACGTGATCACTCTGATATGTTCCAATAAGAGCTATCATATCCTAAAGATAGAACTGGCTCGCGCCGGCATGATGCCCGTTGGTCCGGATGTCTCGTCACTTCTTGACCTGTCCAGACCCGATATTGACTGGGTAAAGATCTCGGAGGGAATGGGGGTACCGGCCGTTTCGGTGCGGAGACCGGAAGAATTGGCAAGGGAGTTCGGCAGGGCCCTTTCAGAACCCGGCCCCCATCTGATAGAGATGATCCTGTCACCATACAGCCCCTAAGTACCGGGTGCCCTTGGACAGGTTTGAAAAAGAATCCTTTTATACCGGTTGACAAATCATCCATTATAGGCTAAACAAGCCCGCAAATTGATCTTTATTCGCCTTTGCCAGAATACCCTGCAGCTTGCTGCGGGGAGCTTCATTATCCATCTATTGAGAACCCGTCATGCCGGTTTCCATTCGTTTATTTTTCAATACAGCTTGCTTTTCTTCAGAAGATAACCCTGTGGATTCAGAATAATCTGACACAGATTCCATTGATTTAAGTTAAGACTGTTCATTTATATAAAAAATGATGAGATCATTTTTCAAGCAATATATAGAAAAGGGACCCAATAACGAGAACGATCAAGGAATCAAACAGGACTCAATTTCATACCAAATCCTATCGAAAAAAAGCCTTCCGACTATTTCCCAGATCAACGTCAAACTGATCAATGCCTGCAATACTCATGAAGAAGGAATTCAAGAGGTCTCGGAGATTATCCGTCTGGACCCGGCCCTAACCTATAGAATGATATGCATGGTACACTCTGCCGGATATCAAATACGCAAACCGGCCATAAATCTGGAAGGATTTGTAGCGACAATCGGAATTGACGTCATAGGCAACCTTGTCTTTCACACATCGACAAAGGCCGTATTTGAGAGCCATGAAGGCGGGGATTTTTTTAATCTGATGATGTTCTGGGAGCATTCCCTGAAATGCGCATTATTAGCCCGGCTTATAGCAAAAGAGATCCATTATGCTTATCCAGAGGAAGCCTATTATACAGGCCTTTTGCATGACTTAGGGAAGCTGGTTTTATGGGAAAATTTTCAGGATAAATATAAAGACCTATTGTCGGCCCATCATGACCCTGCCGAGTTGATCCTATTGGAGGATAAAACATTCGGTATGAATCATTCTACCGCCGCCGCATGGCTGATGGATCAATTGGATTTCCCTTCCTTTGCGACGGACGCCATCTTCTATCACCATTTCCCAATGGAAAGTATTGCGGATGCCTCGCCTTTGGTGAAGATTGTATATGTCGCGAATATTCTGGCAAAAAAAAATACTCAGGACAGCGAACAAAATTATCAGACCGCGGATAAACTGCTTGGATTAAACCAAACCCAGACAAACACATGTATAACCGGTTCGGACAACAGGCTGGAAGAAACCAAGCGTTTTCTCGGCATAGATATGGAATCCGCCGAAAATTCCGGGGGGAACCTTTTTCTCAGACCAGGTGTCAGCAGCACACTCTTAGATGAGGTGCGGGACGCTTCCCTAATAGCTGGGGGGCTTCAAAATACCTACAAAGCGGAGACCAGGAAAGCCCTGTTAAAAGCCATAAAAGAAAGTCTTCAAATCATGATCGGCCCGGCCCCCATCATTCTCTTCCTTTACAATTCCGACCGGGACGCGCTCGAAGGCCATTATGCGGAAGATAATGATAATTCGCTGTTGTTTGAAAACTTGAGTATCCCCGGGAATTCGAAGAAAAGCATGGTCATCTCATCCTTTCTTGATAAGACGCCCGTGGATTCATTCAGGGGATCAGGGCATTCAGAACGAACGATACTGGAATCGCAGATCATTCATTTCATGGGAAAGGAAGGGATTCTGTGTCTTCCCATGCCGGGAAAAGAGGGGTCTGTGGGGGTAATCGTTATCGGAATTGATCGTGTCGAGATCCCATTTTTTTCCGAACAGGAGAGACTCTTGGGAGTGTTCGCCCGCCGGGTTTCGGCGATAGTTGATGCGGATGAAAAAAAACGGAATAGAATTCATCAGGTTCATTCCGACCGGTTAGGATTTTCCGCCCTAAGAACAAGGAAAATAGTGCATGAAATAAATAACCCTCTGAGTATTATAAAAAACTACCTGAAAGTCCTTGGAATGAGGTTAACGGAAAAGAAAATTGAGCACGATGAGATTATGATTGTCAATGAAGAGATCAATCGGATTCGAGACATGCTGAGTACCCTGGCCGGTCCCGCTGTTAAGGATTCCCAAAGGAAAAAACCGGTCAATATAAACTCTCTCATCTCTGATCTTATTCTATTGACCAATAGATCCTTAACCAAGCAATCCGGGATTAAGATCCATCTGGATGCGGATCCCTCAATTCCTGCAGCGGAGATTCAAGGGGACAGCCTTAAACAGATCTTCTTGAACCTTATGAAAAACGCCATAGAAGCCATGCCCGAAGGGGGCAATATCTTTATCAAGACTCTGTATGTCCCGGGCACCGTCGGGGGCAGATCAAATTTAGACGGTAGTGGATCCCGGGGTATCCTCGAAATAAGCATTCATGATGACGGCCCGGGTATTCCGGAAGAATTCAGGAAAGGTCTTTTTGATCCATTTGTAACTTCAAGAGAAGGGCATGACGGGCTGGGATTGTCCATCGTAAGTGATCTGATTAACCAAATGGATGGCTCAATCATTTATGAGGACGATCAAGGAAAGGGGACCACTTTTAAGATAAGATTGCCCTGGATGGTCCAATGATTTAAAAACCACTTGGAGGTTCATCTTGAGATTATAATCAAAATCAATGATTCCGATGGATAATTTTCATTCTATCCGCCATAATGAATAAGGAGTCTCGTATGGAACGATCGCCTAAAATTCTAATTGTTGATGATGATCCCAAAATGACTGACAGTGTAAGAGCCATTTTAAGCGGGAGAGGTTATCAGATTGAAACCACAAACAATTCCCGCACCGCTTTGGAACATCTTGACCGGTTTGCTTTCGATCTCGCCATATTGGATATCATGATGCCGGAAATGAGCGGTTTTCAAATAATGGATTCATTAGACCGGGTAAATCTGGATACCCTGTTCATTATTATGACCGGTGACGCTTCGATAGAATCCGCGATTGAGGCTGTCCGGAAAGGAGCGAATGATTATATCAGGAAACCATTTGAACCGGATGAATTAGTGGTGCGTGTTGAAAACCTGTTGAGACAGAAAAGGATGAATGATGAACGCAAACGCGTTCAAATCGAGAAAAAAAACCTGGAAAACCAGTTGCGGCAATCTCATAAGATGGAGGCCATCGGTACATTGGCCGGTGGAATCGCACATGATTTTAATAACATGCTTGGCATCATTATCGGAAACGCCGAATTGGCCCTGGAGGCCGTCCCGGAAGGGGACCACGCGAGGCAGTATCTTCTAAAAATCCTGACAGCAAGTACACGGGCCGAGGAAATGATTAATCGCCTGCTGAGTTTCAGCCGGATGACAGACGCGGAAAGAAGGCCGGTAAAACTCAACGAGGTATTAGGAGAAACTCTCAAACTCTTACGTTCCTCTCTGCCTGCGAATATAGAAATACGAGAAAGAATTCCGCCGACTTCCTTTACAGTGCATAGCGATCCCACCCAGATCAATCAGATAATGCTCAACCTCTGCACGAACGCGGCCCACGCGATGCGGCAATCCGGGGGGATATTGGAGGTTCGAGTTGGAGAGGAGATATTAGATGAAGGTTCAATAGCCGAATACAGTGATTTGATCCCGGGACATTATTGCAAACTGATAGTTTCCGACACGGGCGACGGGATCGAGCGTGATATCATACCTCGTATTTTTGAACCCTACTTTACCACCAAAGAGCCTGGGAAGGGAACGGGAATGGGACTCGCCGTTGTGCATGGCATTGTGAAAAACCACAAAGGGGATATTAAAGTATTCAGCGAACCGGGCAGAGGAACGGAATTCCACATTCGTCTGCCCCTGGCGGACGTCCCGGCCCGGGATAGGGTCATCGGCTTTCCGGCCACCCTGAAAAGGGGGGAAGAACATATCTTGCTGGTCGACGATGAGGATATGATTGTGGACATCATGAAAGAAATGTTGGAGCAATTAGGCTATCATGTCACGCCATTCAATAGAAGCATGAATGCCCTGGAGGGTTTCCGTCTTGAACCGGAAAAGTACGACCTTGTGATAACGGACATGACCATGCCCAATATGACGGGCGACCGTCTTGCCAAAGAAATGAAAAAAATAAAACCGGATATTCCCATCGTTCTTTGCTCCGGGTTTAATGAAGCAATCAACAAAGCGAAATGCGAAATGGAGGGCATTCAGGATTATCTCATGAAACCGGTCAATATGAATAGACTCTCGACAACGATCCGAAAGGTACTGGATACCGATTTTATTGACCGGAGAAAACATAAAAGATATGCCACCATGAGGAATTCCTTCGTCATCCTGGACTCGGATTTTACGAAGCGATATCATATTGTCGATGTCAGTGAGGGCGGACTTTCATTTAAATATCCCATGAAAAATGATCCGGTAAAAGGATTCCACAACATCTCTATTGTGACCCCGGATGGAAGCCTCATCATGGATAAAATTACCTACAAACCCATATGGGATATGGAGATTCAGGAATCGTCGGCAACACATGAGGGTCCGATCCGGAGATGCGGGATTCAGTTTGATGCCTTGACGGCCTATCAGATGGAACGACTGGACTATTTCATAAAGAATTATACCCGTGGGTTGATGGACCAGGAGGGATCCCGCTCAATCCAGTAGGTTGCAGAGCTACGCGGAGCCGAGTTCGATAATGCGGGGAAAAGAATAGAATGAGATGGGGAATGGCGATTAATTTGGCGAGGTGCGTGGGTTGCTACGCTTGCGTCATCGCCTGCAAGACCGAGCATTTCCTACCTCCCGATGTTTCCTGGAATCGGGTCGCGATCTTTGAAGTGGAAGGTATTAACAAACAAATATATCCTACCCTGTGTAACCATTGCAAAGAGCCGTTCTGCGTGGATGTATGTCCCACCGGGGCCACATCCCAGCGCGAAGACGGTATCGTTTGGGTGGATTCCGATCGATGTATCGGATGCCGGTCCTGCATGATGGCCTGTCCATATCAGGTCCGGGTATACAATGAGAAGCCTGGTGAATATTACCCGGGACAGGGACTCACACCCTATGAGGAGATGAGAGGGAGATTATATCCTCTGGAACCCGGCACGGTCTCGAAATGCAATTTCTGCGCGGAAAGGATTGATCAGGCCATGAAAAAGGGCAGGAAGCCGGGAGCGGACCGGGAGGCTACCCCCGCCTGCGTCAATGCCTGTCCGGCCAGCGCGAGGATATTCGGAGATCTGGATGACCCTGAGAGTGAGGTGTCCGTGACAATTCGTGCAGGCAGAGGATACCCGCTTAGACCTGAGGCAGGCACGGATCCATGCGTGTACTATGTTCCCAGATAGCTTATCCCTAGGGGAGATCCTCCATGCTGAATGAAAAGGTAAGACCCTATGAATTTATGGTGTATCCCACTTTGCAGACGGCGTGGATAAGGGGAAAGGGATTATTGCTTTTTTTTGGGCTCTTTTTTGTGGAATTCGGGGCCGGTCTTTTCCTTGCCGCCTCTGTTTTGCAAAGCCTGTGGGGACAGACGGCCGGATGGCTGATTTCCGGGGCATTAGGAGGAGGTTGCCATTTCCTTTTTCTGGGCCATCCCTTCCGGATCTATAAAGCCCTCCGGAGACCGGGGAAATCCTGGATATCAAGGGGGCTTATCATCCTTTCCCTCTTTCAATTCTTTGGATTCATTCATCTGATCCTGTCGTTTTTTTCAGCCCCCGTACCGTGGATAATGATTGTGGCCGGCGTCCTGGCGGCCGTAACCATCCTCTATGGCGGGTATGAAATTGCGGATGTCCAGTCTATAGGGACATGGAATTCGAGTTTTTTCCCGATCCAGATGCTGGCGCGGAGTTTTTTCATTGGTTTGGCCGTCATATTAGTCATCAACCTCCTGTTCCCATTGGACACATACGGAGTCAACGCGAAACAATGGCTGCGGGCTATTCTGGTGATCAATGTGTGCCTTCTTGGACTCAGCCTTGTAAGCCTCGGCTTTGAGGAGGGGAAGGAAAAGCTCTCTTTATCCATGATGGCGAAGGGGACCCTTACCTGGATATTCTGGCCATGGGTGGTAGCAGGCGGGATGATTCTCCCCCTGATCGTCGTGTTTTTCGGTTTTGCTGGGGGGGCCCGGGAGACCGGGGCAGTTGTTTTACTGATAACCGTGATTCTCCAGGCGGCCGGTGATCTCCTTTTGAGATACTGCCTCATGAGGAGCGGTTATTATCGGGGCATATTCCCCTTGCGGCCCAAGGATTTCAGATGAAGGCAGGGATCCCGGACTGGAGATCTATCACCAGGGGCTAAGGGGATTTTTTTGAGGAGAGGATTCATGGCAAAGGACATGGGAAAGGGCGGACCGGATGAAAGCTGGTACCACACGGTCTGTGCTCAGTGTTACGGCTCCTGCGGTATGGCCGTTAAAGTGGTGGACGGCGTTGCGGTGAAGGTGGAAGGGGAGCCGGACAGCTATATGGGCAGCGGGGGAGGCCTTTGCGGGAAAGGTTCATCGAGCATTATCAGCCTCTATGACCCCAACCGGTTAAAGTACCCCGTGAAGAGGGCAAATCCGAAAAAGGGTTTTGGAGAGGATCCTAAATGGCAGCGGATTTCATGGGAAGATGCCATGAGCACGATTGCGGAGAAGCACAAAGAGGTATTGGAAAAGGATCCCAGGGCCGTTATCATCGCGGGCACCCCTTCTCCCGGCACGAATAAAAAATTGACGGTTTACCTGGCCGGTCTGTTGCTCAGCCTTGGGTGCCGCAATTTTGCCCCTGGTGGAGTGGGCCTCCATTGCGGCAACGGGGCCCATTTCGGGGCGGGACTGGTTCACTGCTCATGGTCGGTGCTTCCGGATTATAGATACTGCAATTACGCGATTCAGTTCGGTTCTAATAAGGGGACGGGTTCCGGGCATGGATCGGCGCATAATATGAGGCTTGCCGCCCAGGCGAGGGCGAGGGGGATGAGGAACATCGTTTTCGATCCCATATGCAACTTCGCCGGTGGCAAGGCCACGGAATGGATACCCATCCTTCCCGGTACGGATCTGGCCGTTATCCTCGCCATGTGCAATATCATCGTAAACGGGATCGGCAGG
>CAYTUL010000115.1:0-9686 GCA_964441135.1 uncultured Desulfobacteraceae bacterium
TGGTGATACCTTATAGCGATGGTCAATTGTTCCGGGATATTCCAGGTCTTACAAACCTCAGAGGCCACCTCCGCGTGATCCAGCTCGAGGATTTCCTTTTCAGCCTCCAGAAAGGTATGCTGACCATCGGACATATACTCCTCAAATAGTTCCCATCGCTCGGCAATATATTTGTCAAGAATGAGCTTACCCGAATCATGAATAAGACCCGATGTGAACGCGTCATTTGCCAGGCCAGGATCCAGCCTTTTGGCGATTATCCTTGAACCAAAGGCGACTGCCAGGGAATGCTTCCACAGGTCTCCCGCATCTAATGCGTAACCTTCCAGTTTATTCCCTAAGAGACTTGAAGTGCCGCCCATGGTTATCAGTTCCCCTATGGCCTTATGGCCAAGCACAACAGCGGCCCGCTGAATGGAGGAAACCTTCCCTCTTAGCCCGTAATAGGGAGAATTCGCTAACTTAAGAAGCTTTGTGGCAATCGCCTGATCGGTTTTCAACAACTCCGCGAGCGCTTTGAAATCGGACTTCGGGTCCGCCATGAGCTCGCGTGCTTTCAGGACAGTCTGAGGCATGGGAGGCAAATCCATGATGGTTCGTAATATCTTTCTTTTGAGTGCTTCACCCGTTAGATGACCGTTTTGCTTTTTTTCGGAGTAAGATTCGCTCTTTTCCGGAAGTTCTCTTCTGAGATCAAGGTTGATAATACCTTTGCAGGACGGACAAGGAAAAGCTATCGACTCTTCTCTGGGGAGACGTTCATCGGGGATATTAAACTTTTTACGACAATCGGGACATTCTGCTTCCATACTGTACTCCCTTTTAGATCATTATTTATCGAACAAGAAACCCATATCTGTTATTCGGGTGACGAATAACACCTGTCTATATTTATGTGCCCCACTCCCGGATCTATTTTTAAAGTCTGTAATGACCTGAAATGAAGAATGCTCTCCCCCCTCACCCACTTAGCAGGAATTATGCCAATCCCTTTTATAGAAATCTCAATCATTTTTGGTAAGCAATGAAATCATAGTAGGATTCCTGAATATGGAAAACTTGACTTAATATCTGACATTTCGTCAGATACTTGACGCAAGGTTATGAAATCTATTGGGTGCCTGTCGTGACAGGCTCAAATTCCCCGGCCTCCAGGGTGATAGAACGAAGGGAACAGGAAATCTGGAATACAATTTTTCCTGAAAACGACTTCCTGCACCTTACGCCGGGCAGATTAGAAACCTCCTTTAACTTTTTGATACGTATCCGAAAGGTTTGGTACGATTCATGCTAAGATCCAATAGAGTGTGGGAACACACGAACACCTCTCTGCAATTCATGAAGGGGGTCTTAATAAATATCCTGTAAACATTCAAGATTCACTAAATATTCCGATATATAATCTCGTATTTATATGAGATCTTTGCCAATTATGTCACTTTATCTGCCTGGAGGAGAAGCTATTTGACGCGTATCCTGCTTGTTGAGGATGAATTGATAAATCGAAAATTCACCTTAAGTATTTTAGATAAATTGAATTACCGGGCCGATGCCGTCGCTGACGGGGCAGAAGCTATCAAGAAACTCAAGCACACCCATTACGATTTGGTTCTTATGGATATTCATCTACCGGGAATGGACGGCTATGAACTGACTCGTTTAATCCGCGATTCGGATTCCTTTGTCCGAAACAAAAATGTACCTATTGTCGCGCTGACCGCTCGATGGGGCAGAGGTGACCGGGAACGTTGTCTGGAAAAAGGAATGGATGATTTTATATCCAAACCGATCGAACCGAATAGACTTTCAAAAGTCATTGGACGACAGCTTTCAAAGTCCATCAGAAATGGACGAAAAACGAGCGACGCCTATGAGGAAACGGATTCGAACGCTATACCCGATGGATCTGATAATGATATTCAGTTATTCAAAAAACTGATAAAAATCTATTTACAAAAACTTCCCCTCCAAATTAGGGACCTGAAGCAGGCATTAAAGGAAAACAATCCGGCCATGGTGCAGGAACTTGGACATACAATAAAGGGTGGATCCGCCTTGATTGAAGCCAAGACCCTTCGGGATTATGCCTTTGAAATCGAAAAGGCTGGAAAAAGTCATGATATGAAATTGGCACGCGAACTCGTGAGTAGATTGGAGGACGAATATATTCGATTTTCTACGGACACCTCTTCGTAAAACCGGATACCTTTCTTCTGATCATCGGATTGAATGCAGGATACATGGAAATGAACTTAGTGCCGGTTCATCCTAAACATCCGATGAAGTAAGGATTTCGAAGACCACACGTGAGGGCTTCCCCACGGGAGTTGATTTCATGAAAAAGAAAATATTAATCGTGGATAATGATCCCCTGATATTGGAATTTATTAGCGATCTGCTCACAAAGGAAAATCATGATGTGATAAAGGCTGAAGACGGCATTTCAGCCTTAAACATACTTACATCCTTTATCCCGGACATAATGTTCATAGATCTTATCATGCCGAGAATCAGCGGGGAAAAGCTTTGCCATATCGTCCGGGACATGCATCGACTCGACAACTGTTACCTGGTGGTCATTTCAGCCGCGATCGCTGAACAGGAAATCGAATATTCGGAAATCGGGGCTGATGCCTATATCACAAAAGCGCCCTATTCCATAATGAAGGAGCATATCCTATCCATATTAGATGCTTCCGATCTCCCACCCAGCCGCACAGCGGATAAAGAATCTCGAATGATCGGCATGGATAACGTCTATGCCAGGCAGATGACAAAAGAACTTCTATCAGAAAATCGGCACCTTGAGGTTATTTTGGAGAGTATGTCTGAAGGCATTCTGGAGGTGGATTCCGGTAGAATTATTTACGCAAACTCGGCCGCCACTTTATTGTTCGGCATGAACCAGCAGAAGCTCTTAGGCTCCTATTTCACAGAACTGTTCGACAAGCAGGAAAAGAAAAAGGTGAAAGCACTCTTCCGGTCGGGGATTAAAAGGTCAAATGAGATCGGGCTGAATAATCCAATAAAAATGAACGGCAACCTGATTACTATTAAAAACTTGCCAATGAAAAAAGAGGAATCCTCAACCATCATAATGCTGACCGATGTAACCAAGCAGAAGCGGGCTGAGGAAGAAAAACGAAAATTAGAAGCTCAACTGCAGCGGGCTCAGAAGATGGAAGCCATTGGGACCTTGGCAGGAGGTGTGGCCCATGATCTCAATAACATCTTAGCTGGCCTGGTTACCTACCCGGAGTTCCTGTTGTTGGATATCCCTCAGGACAGCCCCCTAAGAAAGTCGGTCTTAACAATACAAAAGTCCGGAGAAAAAGCGGCTGCGATTGTGAAGGAGCTGTTGACTTTAGCAAGAAGAGGGGTTGCTGTTTCGGAAGTAGTGAACCTGAACAATATCCTTTCTGATTATCTAAAATCTCTTGAACATGAGAAATTAAAATCCTATTACCCGAACATAGACTTTAAAGTCACACTCGAAAAGAATCTGCAAAACATTGTCGGCTCTTCCGTGCACTTATCTAAAACGATTATGAATCTTGTCTCAAACGCGGTTGAGGCGATGCCCGCCGGTGGTATAGTCACCATTTCCACTGAAAATCATTATCTATCCAAACCCATAAGAGGATATGACCATATACGAGAAGGAGATTACTCCGTGCTGAAAATTGCCGATGAGGGATTAGGCATTTCGGCGGAAGATCTCGAAAGAATTTTTGAACCGTTTTATACCAAGAAGGTAATGGGTAAAAGTGGCACCGGATTGGGCATGGCTGTCGTGTGGGGGACGGTCAAAGATCATAACGGATATATCGACGTGCAAAGTATTGAAGGGACCGGAACCACATTTGTACTCTATTTCCCGGCAACGAATAAGGAGTTATCTAAGAATCCGTCGGATACCAAAATTGAAGATTATTGCGGCGATGGACAGTCAATTCTCATCATTGACGATGTTGAAGAGCAAAGAATGATCGCGACAAGCATCTTGTCCAAACTGAATTACCGTGTCGCATCGGTCTCGAGCGGGGAGGAGGCTGTTGATTATTTAAGAAAGAACTCCGTAGATTTACTGATCATAGATATGATCATGGATCCTGGCATGGACGGCCTTGATACATATAAAAAGATACTGGAAATCCATCCGGGACAAAGAGCTATAATAGCGAGTGGTTTCGCTGAAACGGATCAGGTAAAAGAAACCCAAAAATGGGGTGCGGGCCAATATATAAAAAAGCCCTATAAAATGGATAAGTTAGGACTCGCGGTAAAGGCTGAATTAGCCAAATAGCCGATCTTATCTGGTACCCCTTACCCTTCAGCCTATCCAAGCGTTAGGAAGTTCCCATCCTGCTTTTTTACGCATGATCGTTCCTATCAATGTATTCTTAAGTTCATCAGGAAGAAGCCGGGTCCTGATGAGCGGTCTTGGTTCTTTATAAATTCTTCAAGTAATTCATGTTTTTTGTCGATATATTTTATTACCAGACAGGGCAATCGCCTGCCTGAATGACCATACACCTTTATTAACCCTCTTCCCCCCTGAGTTCCCAATCGACTCGGGGGTTTTTTTATAACCTGTAGGGCAATTTTGCATTCAGTGAAATCCCTTCAAGATCCAGCTTCACGTCGTAAACCATGATCTCAACGCCTTTGCTGCTTGACACCTTTAGCTCATAGCCATAATCAGGATCTATATGGTGGGCCGGGCGGAACTCTTTAGCGTCCGTACGCTGAACCAGGTAGAACATTACGGCCCTGTTCCCTGAATGGACCTCTTTCTGAAGTTCCTTCAGGTGCTTAAGACCCCTCGTCGTGATCGCGTCAGGGAAACAGGCTACCCCGTTTTCTACAAGAGTACAGTTCTTTATTTCGATAAAACATTTCCTCTTCCCTTTTTCCAGGAGAAGATCAATTCTTGAATTCGTGCCATATCTGACTTCGGATCGGATATGATCGTACCATGATAATTCGGGAATCCTTCTCCCTGATATGGATGCCCTGACAAGTCTATTCGGCACACCCGTATTAATACCCACCAGGGATGTGGGCATTTCGATTATTTCCCACGTATACTTTAATTTCCTGTCAGGCCTGTTGTGCCTGGAAAGGAAAACCGGCCTACCCGGCTCCGAACAGGCCATCATGCTTCCGGTATTAGGACAGAGAGATGTCACAATGTGACCGTTTCTCAGTTTTACGTCCGCTTTGAATCGCTGGTACCTCCTTATTAGTGTGCCCTGAATGAGCTTCGGCCATTTCAGTGTTCTGTCATTTTTTCCCTTTTGATCCATACGTCCCTTAAAACATCCGGAATGTTTATTCAGAATGATAACGTCCATCGGAAACCGGAAATGCAATCAAAAGGAACGGGAGGACCAAAATCCTCTATCGTTCCTGCCGAAATGTGGGAATTTGATGGTAGATTTTGGTCTCACCCGATACTTATTTCGTTTCTTATGGACGTGATATAATAAAAGGTTAGCCGCATTTGGAAAAGCCGCAAAAATGGCAGGTCATACAACCCTCTTCAAAGCTGATTGTCTGCCCGCACTCAGGGCAAATTTCTCCGAAAAGACTGTTGATATGTTTATGGTTTTTTTTCTGATCTTTATTACTGATATATTTCTTTTCAAGCACACGACTGATGGCATCCGGGATGGAAAGAACCAGGCCGTCCTTTTGAAAGACCGGGTACTCACCGCCGATACCCTTTAACTGGTCAACGATCTTTTCCACCTTTACACCCGATCTTAATGCCAGGGAAACCAGACGGCCGATGGCCTCTGTTTTAGCCGTAGTGGATCTGCCGGATTTTCCGATGGTAGCGAATATTTCAAAGGGCTCCCCGTTATATTCGGTTACGGTAACATAGAGATTTCCCATGCCCGTGACCATCTTGGTCGTAAAGCCGTGGAGCGTTTCGGGTCGATCCTTTACATCGGCCATGGAAGTCATGGATTTTTTCTCTTTATCATCAAAACTGAGCACCTGGTTTTCCTTGCTCCCATCCCTGTAGATCGTAACGCCCTTACACCCCAGTTCATAGGCCAGATTATAGACCTTTAATACGTCATCCATGGTGGAATCCTTAGGAAGGTTCACCGTTTTCGAAACAGCGTTATCCGTATATTTCTGAAAGGCGGCCTGCATTCGAACATGCCATTCCGGTGTCACATCATGGGCCGTTACAAAGACTTTCCTGACATCCTCGGGGATCTCCTTCAGCCCCCTGATACTTCCTTTCTTTGCGATCGTATCCATTAATTTATCGCTGTAGAATCCCCTCTCCTTCGCCACTCTCTCAAAATAGGGGTTCAACTCCAGGAGGATATCATTATCCATGACATGTCTTACAAAACTCAGGGCAAACAGGGGCTCAATTCCACTCGAGCAGCCTGCGATGATACTCAATGTGCCCGTGGGAGCGATTGTAGTTGTTGTGGCGTTTCTGTAGTTACAGTTCCGACGCTCTTTAAAGACGCTTTGATCGAAATTGGGGAAAACCCCGCGCTCTTCAGCGAGGGCCATGGAGGCTTCGTGGGATTCCTTCTGGATAAAATCCATCACCTCTTCGGCAATCTGAAGCGCCCTGTCCGAATTATATGGAACCTTTAGTTGATAAAGCATATCGGCAAAACCCATTACCCCGAGACCGACTTTCCTGTTCCCCTTGACCATCTTATCTATCTCCGGCAGAGGGTATTTGGACATATCGATGGTATTGTCCAAAAAGCGGACACTAACCCAGATGAGGTCCTTTAGACCCTCATAGTCGATGGTCGGATCTTCATCATTTTCAATTACATATTTGGCCAGATTGATAGAACCCAGATTGCATGCCTCAAGAGGGAGAAGAGGCTGTTCCCCGCAGGGGTTGGTGCTTTCTATTTCACCTAGTTCAGGGGTTGGATTATCTTTGTTTATCCTGTCCAAAAAGACGATTCCGGGATCACCGTTTTCCCAGGCCTGTTTAACAAGGGCAGTATAGACTTCCCAGCCGTCCAGCTCTCCAACTTTCGTTTTATCTCTGGGGTCAATAAGGTCATAGGACCTCTTTTCCCTCGCCGCATCCATGAATGAGTCCGTTACTGCCACAGATATATTGAAATTATTGAGATCCTTCATATCCTTCTTACAATTAATGAACTCCATGATATCCGGGTGATCTACCCTCAGGATGCCCATATTGGCTCCTCTTCGAGTACCACCCTGTTTTACCTGTTCGGTGGCGGTATTGAAGATCTTCATAAAGGAGATGGGACCGGAAGCAACCCCTCCCGTTGTACCCACCCTGCTTTTTTTGGGTCTTAGGCGAGAAAATGAGAAGCCTGTTCCGCCGCCGGATTTATGGATAAGGGCGGCGTTTTTCAGGGCGTCAAATATCCCTTCCATACTATCTTCCACCGGCAGGACAAAACATGCGGCAAGTTGCCCCAACCTCCTGCCGGCATTCATCAAGGTGGGAGAATTAGGCAAGAATCTGAATTCGGTCATCATCTGGTAGAAAGTCGCCTCGACCTTATCCACGGAGGAAGAACTGTTATATTTTTTCTCAGCTCGCGCAATATGATGGGCTACCCTCTTGAACATCTGCTCAGGACTCTCGATAACATTTCCCTTGCTGTCTTTCCGGAGGTATCTCCTCTTGAGCACTCTCAACGCGTTATCCGAGAGGGCAATTTCCTGTTTTAAAAACATGGAACTGTTTAGTCTCACCGGAGCGGCCTTGCTGAGTCCGAATTCCATCAATTTAGCTTCCACGATCTCTTCGAGAAGGGGTATTGTGATGGTCCGGAGTTCCATCTTGAGGATTTCTTCCCTCAAAGATCTGCTAATATCCATGGCCTGATCGCTGTTAATGGGGTTCTCTCTAATCAGAAGATCCGAAAATAGATTATCGTCCCACCTGTAGGCCGAGAGATCAAAGGTCCCATCCTCCGTTACCAGGATCTTGCTCTGCTGAGCCATGACCGTCCTCCTTAAATCCTTTGTTTGTGAAATTGATTGAAAATAATTGGATTATTGTTACATTATCTCTGACCCACTATGCCCGGGATCCCCGACCGGCCTCGAGGAACGGGCAATCAATACCTAATTAGTGTCCATCCAGAAACAATCTGTTTCTGGATGGAGCTTTCAGCCGTCAGCGGTCAGCAGTCAGCTAAATCTTTGTTTTTATAATCTTTTGCTGATAGCTAAATGCTGATTGCTGATAGCGCGAATCCATAAACGATAGTTTATGGATGAGCAATAGTTAGTCTCTTAGCATCGTCCCTTTTTATACATATTCTATACCCTAAACAAAGGAGGATATTTTATGCAGACATTGGTTATTTCAGGAAGCAAAAATCCGGAGGGCAGAACCGCTTCCCTTATCAAGGCTCTATGCCGCGGGATCAGCACTGGGGGAAGTGATTACGAAGTCATCTATCTTCCCCAGATAGACATTGAGCTGTGCAGGCAATGTAACGATGATGGATGGGGTATATGCAGGGAGGATGATGAATGTATTATTGAGGATGATTTCGCCTCAACCCTGGAGAAAATAGAGAAAGCGGACGCCGTAGTGTTTGCTACTTCTGTTTATTTCAACGATCTGAGCGAAAGCATGAAGGCCTTTCTGGACAGGCTTCGCAGGGTGCGCTCAAGGATCCCTCCCCAACCTGCGGCACTTAGCGGGCCCGGCCCGTTCAACAACGACGAGGGACCTATTGCCATGGGTTTGTGCTACGCCGGCGGAAGCGGAAACGGTACGGCATTATGCTGTATGAATCTCGAACGCATCCTGCAGTTCTGCGGATTTGATGTGGTCGATATGATACCTGTGCGACGCCAGAATCTGGAAGCCAAAACCAGGATTGTCGAATTGACCGGAGAATGGCTTGCTACAAAACCCTCATCGTCTAAATGTCAATTAGAGCCGATATAGGTAATGAAATATGAAATGGGGTCAGCCCCTCAAGGGATGACCCCGATTCACGATTGATCCATTGAAATAAAAGTCAGGATTCACTATAATCCATCCCAAAAGAAGGGACTTCTTATCAATCTATAAGATAAATATTAGGAGATCTTTAAAATGAAAAAAAATCTGATCGTATATGCATCACGTACAGGGAACACCGAAAAAGTCGCCAATGAACTCGCTAAAAATTTCGGGCGCTACGGGTGGGAAAATACACTAAAAAAACTTCCTAAAAATTATGACGCCAAAAATCCTGATTTCAGTTTTGACGATTACGACTTTGTCTGTGTTGGGTCGCCCGTGATCAGCGAACTCCCGGAGGAACAGATCCGTACGGTGACTTACGGCAAACCAGGACCCAAAAAATTGAGTCCGGGCCCCAAATGCGGCATTGTCTTTTGCACCTATGGTGGCATTCATCTAGGCCCCGCCGAGGCTGCCCCGGCACTCAAACTCATGGAGGTAGAGTTGATGCACCAATGCTACAACGTCATTGGCTCCCTGGCCATCCCCGGCAGCATGGGCAAGAGGGATTTGCCCGATGTTTACTTCAGCGACCTGAAAAAGCGGCCCAATGCCCAAGACATGAAGGGTATAGCAGCCTTCGTCGACGACATCATGATAAAGCTCAAAGATTATCCCTATTATCAATAAGGCTCGGACCGACATGAGCGCCAGAGTTGGCGCAACCGTCGCGAAGGAG
>CAYTUL010000116.1:0-9678 GCA_964441135.1 uncultured Desulfobacteraceae bacterium
TTATCCCTGTGATCGGTTCCATAGAAGAAGTAGACCTCATCGAAATCATTGTGGGCGTGCTGCCCCACATTCTTAAGCTCCTCCATCGGCTTGCCGTCTATAACGGGAGCCAGTTCACCGGGAGCAAAGACTCCTGTTCCAGATGCGTAGGCATGGTAGGTCTCTATCCAAATGGGACTATCGGGCTGGGACTTCTCATCATGTACCAGGGAGAAGTCAGAGATCTTACCACGAAATGAGGGATATATTACCTCGGTCCTCAACCTCAAGGGTTGAACATACTTTGCGTATTTTGCCTCTGTCATCGATTCATCTCCTTTGCTAACACTTGTTTTTAGCACGAACACATCATCCCACAGGTGGCCGGGTGTTGGGAGGCGGCGGATTTTTCATCCCGATGCGGAAGTACTCGCCCGTTTCCTTGCGCTTCCAGCCTACCCTCTGGTTCAAGGGGTGTTCCATTCGAATGGCCCCCGGCACCGGGCAGTCCTGGACACAACAGCCGCATAACCAGCATTCATCCGGATACATGACAACAGGAGGGTCCCCCTTCTTCGGGTTATATAACAGCACATCTCTGCGGCACACATCCACACACATGTTGCACCCGGTACAAAGCTCGTCATTGATAAATATGACCTTGCCCGGCGTGATCGGGTTAGGTCCCATATATACTTTTTTCTCACTCATTACTTCCTCCTGAATTAAAAATTTTTTGACAGGATTAACAGGATGAACATGATATTTTTTTATTTTAAAAACAAGTTTGTAAGGATCATTTTATCACCACGAGACACGGAGAACACGGATTGTATTGTTTAATGATCACTTAAGCCAGGGATGGAAAAGGTCCTGATATTCTGCTCAAAATCACGATGATCCCTTTGATCCTGTCGAAAAACCCCACTTAGTACAGATTACAATGTTTCTCGTAATTCTCTTCTAATGTCGGCGCGTAAGGGGATTGCAGGTAGTATTTGAAAGGCAATTCTCCCACCCTTACGTCTCCGTTCTCCAGTCTGACAGTGACGAACTTGTCCCATTCCGGGGCACCTGCTTCGGGATAGTCTATCCTGTTGAATTCCAGGAGAGGGTTGCTTTCCTTCCTGGCCAGGGATGAGTGCATGATTAACTCTCCCACGGTCATGTGTGTGAAGCATTCTAAAACACGCATCAACTCGTGGGGATTCCTTGCGCACACCTTTGACGCTTCACTCTCTCGAATACCGGCTAACCATTCCAACCCCATTTTAAGCGTTTGCTCGCTCTTATATTCACCGCAATAGTCCTGCATGATCCGGCAAAGACCTGCTTTCAGTTCCTTCCAGCCAATCCCGTCCTTTCGCTTCACCGGGGCGTAAACACGGGTCTTTTCCGCCTCCACCTGTTTCCGCTCGATCACGGGCATGGGCGCTGTCTTCGCGTAGGCGGCGGCTTTTCTGCCCGCGTACCTGCCGGTGGTGGCCGCTGTGGCGTGGTTTCCGCCGGCGGCTGTCTGGCATCCGGCTGCATACAGGCCTTCCAGGGTGGTCCGGAGGTCCCAGTCAATGACCGGCCCGCCGCCGCCGCAAAACCCTACATCCCGCCACTGTTGAGGGCTCATTCCCATCCACCAGGCCGAAAAGAAATAGTGTTCGGGGGGCATGACCGGTACCTGGAGCATGTCTTTGTCCGGATCGAATCCTGCCTTCGTATAGGTATCATAGATGATCCAGCACTTGCCCTCATGGGGGATCATGAGGCCCCAGATCGCCCTCCGCTCGTGCTCGGGCATCCCGGGCAGATCCGCATACAGGGGGAGCTTGAATTCGCCCCTGGCCACGCGCTCGGGCAGGTCCGGGATCAGGTGCGGTCCGGCAAGCTCATAGGGTGACAGAGGGGGGGCGTAATAGAATATTCTCTGTCCGGGCGCCGGCCGATACCGTTCTGATACCGTTTGCAAGATATTCCCGTCCCGGTCGACCCATGGCACCTCCTTTCCATCCGCATCCACGATGCTGCAGGCGAACCAGGTATTGTGAGCATTCCCGACGCCATACATGGGATAGCTGAAGCCCCCGGTCATGACCCCTCCGGTGCTTCTCTCCATCATCGACATTTCGGCCCCGGCCAACCATGCCATGGCCGTTCCTTCGCCCGTGTTATTGGGATCCTGAAATGTATACGTACCTGCCAGCTCCGTGGAGAAGGCCCAGAGACCGGTTGGCGCATTCATAGAGATAATGGTCGCTTTGGCCTCAAAGGTGGTGAATTCGCCGGTCCTTATGTTCACCCCCGTGGCTCCGATAACCCGGGCGCCCGGCTTGCCTTCTTCCGTGAGCAGACTCGTGGCTATGACATGATCGCATATTTCCACACCGAGACGTTTGAGTTCCCTGTACAGGGCTACCTTGATATCCTTCCCGCCATTTACGCGTATGACGAATTTGTTCTCGTAATCATAGGCAAACATCAGCTTGGTTTCTTCATCCCTGAACTCCGCGCCCGCAAACTCGTCATCCACATCCCTCACCTTTACTCCCATCTTCTCGCAATCCAGCAAGGCGTCATAGCTCTCTTTGGCCGTAATATAACTGGTCATCCCGTTCCCGAATTCCAGGTAGAAATAATCCTTAAATGCCTTTCCCAGGACTTCCACCATCTCTTCGGGCGTAATCCTGGAACATGGGTTGGTACAGGCCAGGTGCCAGTGGTCGACCCCGGCTCCGCCGGAGCCGCTTCTTCTCACCGCCCCCTTATCCACAACGACGACCTTGGCTCCTTTTCTGGCGGCATTTATGGCCGCGTGACATCCGGCGATACCGCCGCCGAGGACTAAGACATCGGCCTCGACGTGTTTCTCCTTTTCGTATAGGACCGGGTATGGCCATTCTATCACGTGGGTATCCGCTGAGACTGTCATTTGATGCACTCCTTTCCTGTCTGGGAATGGTTCACAATTCAGGGTTATTTATTAAGGGGCCTTATGATAGCCCGGGCCTGGGCCGCGTCCCCCTGTTTTATTTTGATCGGAAGGCAAATGATTTCATAGTTACCGGGTGTCGCACCGGACAGGTCCAGCGCTTCAAGAATCCAGATGCCGTGACCGAGAAGTATCCGATGCACCTCAATCAGACTCGGCCTGTCCCGGAAGCTTCCCACGGCGAGATAATCGATACCGACAACGGATACCCCTTTTTCCGCGAGAAATTGGGCGGAATCTTTTGTGATATGTACGAAGTCCTCAATGAACTTCCCCTGTTTGTAATAGGATGAATTGATCGTCTTGAATAGAATACGCTCACCGGCAAGGATATTATGGCCTGTCAGCTCTTCCGGCCGTATCTGATGGGTATCCTTTATTTCGATCACCCGGGCCGGACCCATGATCGCCGTTAAAGGCATCTCATCAATACTCGTGCCGTCGGGAAAAAAATGACGAGGGGCATCGATATGGGTCCCGTGATGGGTATTGATGGTCATTTGGGACATCGTAATTGTCCCTTCCTCGGATGTGGAGGAATGGGTCTTAATATCCGGTGGAACGGGATCTTGAGGCCAGTATATCATCCCCTCACTCAAGGGATAGGAGATATCCATCCATATTGATTCCGCCATTTCTAATCCCTCCTTTTCGATATGAAGTAGGTTTAAAGCTCTTGCAGGGTGTAAAGTTTTGCCTTTTTTACCTCCTTGAGAAAATCAGGGCCGGACAGGTTACTGAGCGTTATTTTTGCCTCTGAAAGGGATAGCGTTTCCCTATCTTAACCTCCATTGTGGCCTGCCACAAATCAGGTCATGTTAAAGATTTCCATATATGACCTCGTGATATGGCATCACGCGGGAATGATCAACGTGGGGACGCCGGCGAATCGAATAACCCGGTCGGTTACACTGCCGAAATCAAAATGGGACTCACTCCCCCGGCTCGACATGATCACAAGATCCACTTCATGCTCCTTTATGAATTCTAATATGACCCGGGCCGGGTCTCCTACCCTCACGTGGCGTATGTATAAGGGGCAGGCATTAAGGAATTTGGCGCAGATATCATCCAACCTTTTTTCGGCCATCTCTTGATCCGCTTTTTGCAACATTTCCGCCTCCCTGGGATCATAATCCCCATAGTGGGCGCCTATGACAGGATATTCTTTCATCACATAGAGGATATGGATCTCCGCCCCGTATTTCTGTGAGAGCGATGTCACAAGAGGGAGGGCCTGAGAGGCGTTTTCCGAAAAATCCGTGGGCCATAGTATCTTTTGAATTTCCATTTGAGGACTCCTTCCATTCGTTGAATCATTACCATAAAGGCCATAGCTTGAAAAGGTTTATCTGAATTCAAAACCGGACATCACCGGGCCGTTGCTTTCCAATGTTCCTATTGTAAAAGATCGGAGGTGGCTGCGTATAATATGAAAGAAATATTTCCAAAACCGGAAGAATCGGTGTATGAAAGAGCCATTACGAATTACAGACTGCCAACCCCTATCAGGTTTCCAAGGTGCAGACACATCGTCAAAGGCTGATAGAACTATTATCAGAGCATACATATACGCTCCAGGAGCTGTCTTCGGAGATTGGGATTTCCATGAAAGAGGTCCTGCACCACCTTGAACATGCGAGGAAAAGCGTTCGTCCTCCAGGGAAATTCATCATGGAACCGGCCCGTTGTATGAAATGCGGGTTTGTTTTCAAGGATAGGAGCCGGCTTCAGTCACCGAGTAAATGCCCCAGGTGCAGAAACAGTTATATCCGGGAACCGGCGTACAGGATCGAGTGAAGAAGCCCTACTGGCTTGAAGGCTCACGACGCCGCCTAAACCCCAATGGGCCATTCATCCCCGTACAAAGCAGGGAGCATGCCCCGTGCTTCCTACGGGGTAATCTGGCTTTTTCACGTAATCCACCACCCGTTAGGCTCGAGACACGGATAGGTCAAGGTCCACCTTTTTCAATTGAGCGATCACGAATTTTCGAATACCGGAAGGCTTTGGGAGGGGCCTTATCATCTTCCCCTTTTTAAACTGTGGAATCAGGATTTGCTTCATCTTTTTCCCGCACCCGCATGTCACGCCCCTTTTGCCGGCAGGAAAGATCTTGGTTTCAAAGCATTCGGAGCACCGGAATACACTCTTGGACCCGGACATCTTTCCCCGCTTGGCAACGGGCTCCCCGTCGATCTCGATAATATCCATGGAAAAATCAACGACCGGGGCGTTGCTGATCGAGGTTCCGATTCCAAAGGCGTCGACATGGGGGACGTATCGGGCGATCTGGTATTCGTCCAATCCGCCGCTTATGAAGATTTTCACATCCTGAAACCCCCTCAGGTCGAGCTCCCACCGGACCTCCTGGATAATTTTTATAAAATCACCCCTTCTCGAACCCGGAGTATCGAGGCGAATTCCGAAGAGATCCTTTCCCAGGGCCCGGGCAACGTTCAGGGCCTCAATCTTTTCATCGTTAAAGGTGTCGATGAGACTCACCCGTCCGACCTTCGGTTCGATCACTTCGTGAAATGCCTTTGTGGCCTCCACCGTGTTCCCCATGAGCAGTATAAGCGCATGGGGCATGGTCCCGACCGGTTCCATTCCCACCAGTGCTGCGCCCAGTCCTATAGAGGTCCCTTCACACCCTCCGATGTAGGCGTTTCTTTCTATCATGGGAACCACGGCCGGATGCATCCTGCGGGCGCCGAAACTGATCAGACTTCTCTCTTTCGCTGCTTTCCGGCACCGGGCCGCCATGGTGGCCACTCCGGATGCCTGGCAGATCAGTCCCAGGATAGCCGTCTCGTACCTGCCGAAATCAAGATATTTCCCATGGATCTCCATGACAGGGTCAAAGGATTGAAAGATCGTACCTTCATTCATAAACCGGACATCTACGGGAAGATCCTGAAAAAGCTCCGCGCATTCCTCGGGACCGGCGAAGACGGCCCAATCCCACCCTGAGGGGAGACCCTTGGCGATGAACTCGGCCCTGACTACCCTGTCTATACCTTTGTTCCTGAGGATTCTTTCTGTTCTCTCAAAATAGACATCCGTAACCCGGCCCTGCTTGATCTGTTGGGAACTCGCCGTGTGAAACATGATTGCCCCCGTTTCTGAAATGGTTTTGCCCGGAAAAGAAAACGATCTCATTTCATGTTAAAAACATGGTCCTTTGATTCGGGTCAGATAGAATAGTCCCTGTCTGCGGGATTTTATCCGGCCATGTCCATCTCCTGAAGACCATATCTACCTGCTTGGGAGCTAATGACCAAATATTTGGGGTTTCCAATGCACATCATTATTTCAGATCGTTCATAGGCATAAACCCCAAATATTTAGTCATGGTAGTGTGCATTGGAACATAAAAAGCTATGGTCTTCAAGACATAGACATGGCCTCCCTTGGTAAGTAAGCCACTCTTAAAACCAAACCAATACCGGGGCCTCTGGGATCGGATATAAATCAATTCCTGCTATCAGTATTATGCAATCAGCGAAAAAAAAGACTTGGCTAACGGCTGAACGCTGACGCTCATTCAGGAAACAGGGATTAGCGGAGGGCCAACCTTTAACAGCATGACATGGAAGAGCGATTATTCTGTTCTTTTTTTGCTTCATCCGGGTCCAGAACACAGCAACATGAGCTGTTTTTTCGCCCCAGGGCGGCGTTTATCACGGCCGCGGCGCAGCCGACTCCGGACTTTACGGTGATTGCTTCAGCCGGACAATTGGCGGCGCAGGCCCCGCACTCCATACACAGGTCCCGGTCAACAATATGCACCTTGCCATTGTCAAGCACGAGCACGGCGGGTGGGCAGACGAAGGTGCATATCCCGCAGCCCACGCAAGCGTCCCTGTTCAGGTGAAGGGTAACCACATCCTTGATATATATCATTCGACCCATAATCCACTACCTTCTATTTTCAGTATTCATTCGCACCTCTTGTCTATGCCAGAATTAAGGCCCATATCCAGACCCCCAGACCCAGGGCACCGGCGCCAATCTCGACCGGCACGGCCCAGCGCATCTCCTTCTTTACCCCGGAGAGGGAGGTATAGGTGGAAGAGCCCGTGAAATTCATCGCAAGGTACATGATGATGGCGGTTATTATAAACAACCACGCGAATATTTCAAGCCGGCCTAGCCATGAAACAAAACCATGGAAGTGAAAAGCAATGAATATCAGGGCCGTTGCAAGACCAAGAGCTAGCCCCTTTATGGAGAAGGCACGGCCGGGCAGCCACGGCAGGAATATCGGGGTAAGGATCGTCCCGGATAAAATGGAGATCAGGACAGCAGTCACGGCCGTGAGACCGTAATCATACATATTCCTGAAAAATGTTCCCGGACCCGCGAAGCCGCTCAGGACAAGGAGAAAGGGAATGATAATGACGGCCGCTTTCAGGGCGGCTATCAGCTCAATGGGGATTAAAACCGCCCTTTCCTTTATCGTAAAGGTCTTGACGCGCATACCAGGGGCGGCCTTCAACCCGTTGTCTAAAAAAGCGGGAAGGTCAGGGGCCCGGACGGGGCCGTATATCACTTCGAAGCCCGAACGTTTCTTTACCTGATGGGCCGCGATCCCCGGTCCGGCAAGCTGGGGCAGGATAAGCTTCCTGAGGGAGACCACCCGGTCCAGACCGCATGCCCCGATGCTGCCGACAAGGTTCGCGGTTCCGAAGGTCCCTTTTCCCGCAGCGCACCATACGTTGATTCCATTGGTATCGAGGACCAGTATCCAGGCGTTCCTGCCGGGGATTGCTCCACGCAGGCTGTCAAAACTCATTTTGTAATTGGCCGTCACGAGAACATGGGATGTTTCATCCGGATTGTCGAGGGCGTAAAGCCCTGGGTCCACCTTGTAATTCATCCTTCCCACCCCCCAGCGCGCCTTGAATGAGCCAAGACGGTCGGTCCTAGTCAGGATAGAGCTGACCCGGGGTATGTCACCCACGGCCGTACTTACGGATCCGACTACGAAAAGCTGTTTGAGATCCGGAAGACTCGCCCGAGTCTTTTTTGTCAGGTCTCAACAACCGGTTTCCACGGCGGAAGCCATTGGAAGAAGTTCAGCCATTAAACATTCTCCTTCATACTTAAAATACGATTACACCCTAATTCAATTACCTTTCACATTGCCCTCTGGAACAGGCATTCTGCATGGCGCCCGTAAAGATCTTCACGGCCTCGAGTACTTCCGTACTTTTTCCTTCGGGAATATGGGAACGAATATTATCGAAGAATCCTGAAAGACATTCCCACATTTGTCTTCTTATGGAGTCCCCTTTTTTAGTCAAACGAAGGTTGATAACCCTGGAATCTGTTACGGATCTGACCTTTTGGATAAGACCCTGTTTGACCAGAGGTTCAACAAGACGGGTTGTCGTACTTTTTTCCACAGAAAGGATATCGTGCAGTTTGCCGAGTCTCAACGTCTTATTTTTGGCAATGGATTCGAGGATATAAAACTGTGTGAACGTCACGTTTTCACAAAAAGACGATTCCTGCTGACAGCACCTCAGAGACCGGGAAAGTCCTGAGATGATCGAAAAAATTTCATCATTGATAGAAGGAACGGGTTTCGACATAGTTGTAATATACAACAAAAATTTGGTTTGTCAACAGTTCACAGGGATGGGGCACCATAAATTCCTGTCCATCATCACTCTTGTCCAAAAACGATTTTCAGTGAACTGCAAAACTAACATTGATAGGGCATTTGGGCATTCTATGACTCTTAAACCTGGATTTGTCATTCCCGCGAAAGCGGGAATCCAGGGTATTAAGCCCAAGGGAAAAACTACTGGATGCCCGCCTTCGCGGGCATGACGCGGTGGAATGTCTTATTTTCTCATCTGCAATAGTCTTGGTTCCTGATTATTTTGGACACTAATGGTCCATCATAAAAAATAAAACTATGCATTGCTGTCCAAAATAATTAGAAATCATAGCTCTAAATCCTAAAGGAAAAAATTAATCCCTCCGTCATGCCCGCGCAGGCGGGCATCCAGTGGTTTTGTCTTCAAATCGCAAAACCTGGATTCCCGCCTGCGCGGGAATGACGAATACATGTCCTCAGTTCCTCGAATCGGCGAATTAACTTCTTTATTGGCTTTTAGAAATAGTGGTATTTCGTTTTTGGACAAGAGAGAAAACTATGGATGGTTCATTTGATTTTAAAGGGATTATTGGAGAATGGGAAGGGACTGGTAGAAAAGGGTGAACCCAGATGCGATAAAAAGGTTGATAAGGGATGACGGGAAACGTATAAGATGTGAGTAAGATAAGATTTCTATTGAACGCGGTTATCGGGTGGCGCCCGCCGTAGGCATTGTCAGGTATCCGTACATGAAAGGACGATTAAAAACAGATTCGATTATAAAGGAGAAACAGGATGTGGATGAAATTTGGGGAATATGTATCGGCAATAATAATTTTACTGATCTCGGTGAGTTTATCTTTGCCTTCATGGGCGGCCGGCAGGGAATCTAAGAAGGTGGCCGTGGTAAACGGAATCGGGATCACACAAGAAGCCTTTAACAGAGAGATGAATCGTATTCAGCAGCTTATTGTTCGACAGGGAGGATCTTTAGATGATTCACAGTCGTCTTCCATTAAAAAAATGGCGCTGGACAATTTAATCGGAGCGGAATTACTTTATCAGGAAGGCCGGAACAAGGGGATCAATATTGATCAGGAAAAGA
>CAYTUL010000117.1:0-9677 GCA_964441135.1 uncultured Desulfobacteraceae bacterium
ATATGTTAACGTTGACGTCATTCCGGCGCAGGCCGGAATCCAGTTATATCTACCCAGACTTATTGAAAAGTTGCTATATGTGCGTCCTAAATAGTTGATTATAATATGTTTCTATTTCCTTGATGCACTTTCATGAAACATGATAGTATGTCACTGGCTTTTCAAGTGATAAAGATTATGTATAACTTAATTAGTGTCCTTCCAGAAACAGTCATTTTCAGGATGGAGTTTTCAGCGGTCAACGATCAGCAGTTAGCCAAGACAACGGCCGCCTTGGGGGGGCACATGGATGCGGTTTCTGCTGGCGACATGCGCAAGGCCCTGAGCGGCCAGATGAGGTGCCTGCTCACGCACATTTTATCGATGCACTCTTTTTCCTGCTCGATGATAGGTTTTTTAAAAATGAATATAAAGAGTCAAGCGTTGATTTGATAAAGAGATTCATGGTTTACTTTATGATCTTAAAAAAGGAGGTATTGGAATGACCCGGGAAGGCGCTACATTTGTTTGCCCCTATTGCGAGGAAGAATTCGAGCTGCTCAGGGCTTTGAGGACCCACATCGAAACAGCACATTCGGTCAAAGGCGAATACGAGCCGGTGTGGGGAAGGGAAGTCTATCCGCCGCCTGCCGGTGTGGCCTTTGTCGATTCCGATGTCATGAAGTGTGTCGGATGCGGTCTTTGCGCGGAGGCCTGTTCCATGAGGCATTTCGGGGTTATGAACAAGGATTTTGCCCGGATACATGTCCGAAAGTTCCTTCTGCCTCTGCCGAAAGCCATCATCGTGACATGCAGCCAGTGTCAGGATGAAGAAAGACCGTGCGAAGAGGCCTGTCCCGTTACACCCCCGGCAATCTATTTTGATCACGAGACCCAGCATATGGTAGTGAATAAGGAGACCTGCACGAGTTGTTTATTATGCAAAAAGGCCTGTGCTACCGAGGCTATCCGGTTCAACCCGGATGCGTCCGATAAGCCCCTGGTCTGTGATCTCTGCGACACGGATAACAGCGGAAGAAGAGACCCTCAATGTGTCCGGATATGCCCGACGACCGCCCTCTACTTTCAAAATCAGGACGAAAGGGGGCGTCCTTTAAGGGACATGTCCAGGAGAAGTGCCGATGAAAAGGCGGAGATGGTCGCCAGGAGACTGTATCCCTTAACCCGGGAAAGTATCGCGCATCCCCCATGGCGAACGGAAACATTGGAGAAAGGACCTGAAAATGGCTGAAATAACCTTCACCCTTTTGGAAGTAGATCTGACGGCGAAAAGCAGCCGTGTGATCGATGTAACCGATGATGTCCGGGTATATCTCGGAGGGAACGGCCTCGGCAACAGGCTGATCTGGGATCTGGTGCCCCGGGGGACGAATCCTCTCGGCCCGGATAATATCCTGCACATCGGTGTAGGGCCGATCACAGGTCTTGTGGGCACGAAAGTCAGTTGCTCCTTTCTGTCCCCCCTTACAGGCTGGGCGGGAGAGGCCAGTGTCTCGGGATATATCGGCGATGAGATCATAAGGAGTCATTACAACGCCGGTATCCTGATCAGGGGCAGGGCTGAGAATCCCGTTTATCTTTTTGTGTATAATGATCAGGTGGAGATCAGAGACGCCTCTGATCTATGGGGTACGTTTCTGGTAGAGACAGAAAACAGGATACGCGCCCGGCTGTACCGCGAGACGGGCCTGGAATTCGCCGCCCTCTGTATCGGGCCGGGGGGAGAGAACCTGGTCCGTTATGCCAACGCCACGACAGAGAACGTCCATAGCGCCTCCAAAGGGGGGATAGGGGCCGTATTCGGCTCCAAGAACCTCAAGGCGGTGGCTGTCAAGGGAACACGGACACCCCTCTATGCCGATCACGGGAAAGTATGGGATCTAAGAAAAACCTATGCCATGCATCCCGTTACGGCAATGCAGAAGACCCAGGAATGGGGCCGCTATGGCGCAAGTGACGGCATGAGGGCCCTGCTTAATTACGGAGGAGATCCCATAAAAAACGCCCATTCCTCCTGGGACCCTGTCGCGGACAGGAGCGATCATATAGCACACGAGCTGAGCTACCGGGTCTGGACGGACGGCTGCCCCGGATGTGCGACACCCTGCTTCATGCCCTTTTTTAAGAACACGCCCTATGGTGCATTCAGCGGAGAGTTGCGGCATGGCAACACATCGGGCCTCTGCGGCAACGCCATGATGGGTTACGATGAAGTCCAGGAGATTAATACCCTTATCGAAGAACTGGGTGTTGACGCGGAAGATATACAAGGGCATATAGCCTGGGCCATGGATCTTTACGAACACGGGATCATCACAAAAAAAGACCTGGGCGGAATCGATCTCAAATGGGGCGACCGCGATGCCACCATGGAGTTGGTTAAGAAAATCGTCTACAAGGAAGATCGTGCGCCGGCGGCCCTTGCCGAAGGATACTGGCACGCAATAGATGTCTTCGGCAAAGAATCCGCCTGGTACGCATGGAAATCCAATACGAACACATCTATCCCGAGATACGACGTGAGAAATAAGGTGCACGGCATGGCGCTTCATTACGGTACAGATCATGGGGGAGGCATGGGTCTGTATGATTCAGCAACCATGTGTCTCTTTTCGTCCTTTCCCTTTTGCGCAATATGGGGCCCTCCCCATGAAGTGGCTCGAAGGTTTATCAATACCGCGTGCGGGTGGGATCTGACTCCCGGTGAAATCAACGATATTGTTCAGCGAAATGATTATTTGGGCAGGTGTGTCGGCCTCAGGGAAGGATATCACCCGGATAAGGACACAAACCTGCCTCCGCGGGCCTTTGATGAGCCGGTTACCAATAAGTATGGAGAGACCTGGGTCTGGACACGGCAAGAATGGGAGGAAGAAAAGAAAGATTTCTTCGTCAAGGCATTAAGGCTTTCTGAAAGGGGTCTGCCGCCGAAGGTCGAGCTTCAACGACTTGGGCTCGGGTTTGTTATCCCGGTCCTTGAATCACTTGATGCCTTGGGATGAATAACCGTCCATTTTTACCTCTTTTGATTATGGGTGACCCGATTCACAGCTACCCTTGACTCCTGATGACTCTTATTATATCACCAATGCACGAAATCCGACCGGTAAGGATATAATTGCCGGATACGTATTTGCTTTTTTTCATTCACTTCAACATATAGGTATTATTAATCAAATAATAATTAAGGAGAGAGATAATGATTTCAGAAAAATATGCCAAATATTACAAGAGTAAGCCCGTCGGAGATTTCACGAAGATCTATCCGGAACTCACGGCGCCTTCCTATCATATCCACGGGAGAGAGTGGGACTCTGGCTTCAGGATGGACTGGTTTTGCGTGACGGAACCTTTCCTGATGATTAACGACCCCCATACGCACGATTTCGACCAGTTTCTGGCCTTCCAGGGTGCTGACGCGACCCGTGTGAATGATTTTGACGCGGAGGTCTGGCTTTATCTGGGGCCTGAAGGGGAGCAGGAAAAGCTGGTTATTACGGAAAGCTGTTTCGTTCATGTACCTGCCGGGATGGTCCACACACCACTGGAGTTCAAGAGAATCGGCAAGCCAATCGTCTTCATGGATATCGCACTGACGACCCAGTACGTGCGCAAACCTGAAGATGAAACAAAACCCGTAATGACGGGGGGAGAGGGTCCCCCCCAATAATTGCCGGGAAACAGGACCGTGACAATCTCTGTACAAGGCCGAAGGACTTATAAAAAAATAACGTAAGACGCATGACGCAAGGCTCGAGGCAAATCTTTAAAATATATTGAATGGTCTTTTTCTCCCTGGGCCATCCGACTTGTGCCTTGCGCCTCAAATGGATATCACCTTTCAAAGACCGTTACGATTTCCCAGTAAAAAGTCGCCTGGAAAATCTATTAAAACTTCTCAGCCTGTCTTGAAACTTTCAGCCAAACCTCCAAATTTCTTCCGGAGTTTCGGTTTCTCGATCTTTCCTGTCGGATTCCTGGGGACATGATCAAAAAAGATCTTTCTGGGTCTTTTATACCTCGGTATGGGCTCGCAAAACCGCAAAACCTCCTCCTCGGTCATCTCCTTTCCGGGTTTCACCTGGATGACGGCCGACGCTATCTCTCCGAGTCTTTCATCAGGAATGCCTATCACCGCGGCGTCCTGGATCTTTTCATTCTCCATGAGGAAGTCCTCTATCTCCACGGGGTAAATATTCTCCCCCCCCGTAATGATCACGTCCTTTTTCCTGTCCACCATCCAGATGAATCCATCCTTATCGAATCGCGCCATATCCCCTGTGAGGAGCCATCCGTCAATGATCGTCTTTCGGGTGGCCTCGGGATTTTTATAGTATTCCTTCATCACACAGGGCCCCTTGACCGCCAGTTCGCCCGTTGCGCCCCGGGGCACCTCCTTGAAATCATCGTCCACAATCCTACATTCCCAGTCAAAGCCGGGACAGCCCAACGCGCCGACCTTATGAAAGTTCTCCATTCCAAGATGCACACACCCCGGCCCTGTGCTTTCGCTGAGCCCATAGTTTGAATCGTAATCATGTTTTGGGAATATCTTTTTCCATTTTTTGACCAGACTGGGAGGAACCGGCTGGGCGCCGTTATGCATCAGGCGCCATCGGTCAAGCTTATATTCCTCTAATCTGATCCTTCCATTTTCAATGGCTACCAGAATATCCTGTGCCCAGGGCACGAGCAGCCAGACCACCGTGACCTGTTCTTCCGAGACCGCTTCGATGATCCATTCGGGCCTGACCCCCTTCAGGATCACCGCCTTAGCGCCCACGATAAAGTGCCCGAACCAATGCATCTTTGCCCCTGTATGATAGAGGGGAGGAATACAGAGAAACACATCCTCGTGTGTCTCCCTGTGGTGTATGTTTTCTACGATACAGGAGAACTCCATGTTCCTGTGGGTCAATAGAATGGGTTTGGGAGTGCCGGTCGTACCCGAGGTAAAATAGAGCCCTGCTTCATCAAGGAGATCTATGGGTATATTCGGGGTTTCCGTCGATGCGGTTTCCAAAAAAGATTCGAACTTTTCGGCATAACCGGGGCCCCTATCTTCAGAGCCTAAAAAAATATAATCCCTGACCGTGACCATGGAATCCCTGGCAGGGCCTATCCGGTCAACAAACTCCTCGCCGAAAAAAATGGCTTTGCCCTCCGCGATCTCGACGCAATAGCGAATGTCATCGGATGTGAATCTGAAATTCAGGGGGACGGCCCAGGCCCCTGTCTTGAGTATTCCGAAATAAACGGGAAGCCATTCTAGGCAGTTCATCATCAGGTGAATAACCTTGTCACCTTTCTTAATACCTCTGGCAACGAGTGCGTTGGCGACCCTGTTTGCCATATCATCAAATTGCTTCCAGGTAATAGCCCTCCTCGCTCCCTTTTCGGGGTCTCGCTCGATAAGGGCAATTTCATCACCATACATCCTTGCATTTCTTGAAAGTATCTCGGTAATGATCATAACCTTGTCCCTTGATTCACCGTTTGAAACCCGATCCGTTGGTCCCCCATAAAGCAGGTATGATATTTCTTTTCAAGGGGATATCTTTTTGAGATTCAATTGGGCGTTGCTATGACCAAATATTTGGGGTTTATGCATCATAACCCCTTGAGACGAAGTTTAATGCCTTGCAAACCCCAAATATTTGGTCATTTGCTACAAAGCAGGTAGATATTTCCTTGAAAAGAAATATCATACCGGATATCCATCAGCCCGACAATCATGATCCGGCCTAAAAGACCGGGCTTCTTATATTAAGTGAAAGAACGTTAGCGAATCCATGGGAGGCTGTCAAGTACGTTACCCGGTATAAAAGAAACCCGGAGCTTTCCTCAAGGCATTCCCGGATCAGACCCTGAGCGCATACAGGATCCGGTCCAGCTCCCGGTCACCGGGCCTGCCGGTAAGGCGATTGATATGGCCGGTCCAGTCAAGCCTCCGCAGGATGGCGGTCCTTAATCTGCCGGCATGCCGGAGGCTGTTTACGAGGTTCACACCCACCAGGACCCCCTTGTCAAAGACAAATAACTGGTATACGCCGTCGTTCGAACCGGTCTTCCTCGAGAGGATTATTACATCCTTTCCCTGCCGGTTGATATCTCCCAGGTGCACAAATTTTGATCCAAAAAGAGTGTTTACATGGGCTGGAATGGTCCCGTGGTAGACCGCTTCGCCGCCGGCCATATTGATGCCTGCCGTCCGGCCCTGATAACAGGCGTTTCCCCAGAGGCCGATGATCTCCTTTTTCCCTGAAAGTATATTCATGCCCTGGCAGACATCCCCTGCCGCAAAAAGGTGATCGGCGCTCGTACGCATCCTTTCGTCAACAATGATTCCCCGGTCCATTTCTATATCCGAGGTCCCGAGAAAACCAAGATTGGGTCGAACCCCGACACCCATGATACAAAGATCAGCCTGTAGGGATCTGTTACCCTCAAAATGCAGATCCACCCCCTTTCCATTATCTTCCACCCCTTCCAGTGTCCACCCTAAGAGAAATGTTACCCCCTCCTTTTGGAAACCTGCGGTCATAAACCGGGCGCATCGGGAATGGGCCATGTTCGGCAGGATCCGGTCGGCAACATCTACGAGTGTAACAGCGGCTCCGCGCCGGATAAGTATTTCGGCCAGCTTTATGCCTATCAGGGAAGCGCCCAGTATTACCAACCTTTTCCCGGAATAGAGGGACTCCTGGAGACGCAGGGTATCCCTGGCAGTACGAAAGGTATAGATATTCCGGGAATCTTTGATGCCGGGCAAGCCGGGAAGGACAGGCCTGGCTCCCGTGGCTATCAGGCATTCATCATACTTCAGGCATTGACCTGTCTCTAAGTAGACCTCGCCCATGAGCGGATCAATTTTTTCTGCCCGGATTCCAAAATGACAGGTAACATGATGGGTGTCATAGAATTCCATTCCAAATGGAAAACAGCAATCGAAAGGAATCTTTCCATCAAGATAGTATGGGGAAAGCATGGGATTAAAGGCAGGACCTGTCCTATCTGAAACGACCTCTATGGAACCCGAATGCCCGGCTGCCCTCGCACTTCGAACAGCGCTGACGGAAGCACCGCCGTTGCCGAGGATGAGGATCCTCCGGGCGGAAGTTGAAGGGCCTATTGTTCGTGTTCGATGATTTTCTTGCATTGCCCTGCATTTAAGGCATATTGTGAGTTCTAGGGTTTAAGATAGGCCTTGGCAATGGGTAAAAAGGGAGAATTTTTGAATTTTTCTATGAATTCCTCTAAGATTTCATTTGAACTTTCCTGTTTGTTCATCTGTCTATAAATCCTCGCCATAATCAACATGGCCTGTTCTTTAAAGAAATCGTCCGGCCCCGATCTTATCTGCTCTAATGTCCGGATTGCCTTTTCAAAGTCACCCTTTTCTTCATAACAGACAGCTAAAGCCATCATCGCAAGAGATTGATAGGGGTCATCAGAGACCTTATTTAAAAACTCCTGATATCTGTGTATTGCATCGTCATACCGCTTCTGGAGAAAGTCTAAGTAAGCTAATTCCGGGATGGCCAATCGAGCCGCCTTTGATAGACCATATTTATCAATAACCCTGTCGAATAATTCCTCCGACTCTTTTAAATTATCCTTATTTGTCTCGAGGCCCATATTTTTAGAGATGAAATTATAGGCCGTACTATAGGTCTCCTGTCCCTTTTTATTTATATATTTCATGTAGGTATAAAGACCAAAGGCTATAATGAGAAGGCAGACTAATATTATCCCGAGAATCCTGAACTGCTGCTGATGCTCTTTCACAAGGGTGACGGCTTTTGTGGAAAGGGTAATAAACTCATCCGGTTTTTTTAACAGGGTTTTTCGGGATACCTTTGTTTTTGCCATCAGAAAGTTCCGTTTAAAATCAAATGCCTGCTTGTCTAACAGACACCATCTATCCAGTCAAGTGAAAAAGAGGGCTTGTCTTTTTCCCATTGAACGAATATTAAACCGGATGTGCCTTCAGAAAGGAGATTGATCCAAAGATGACATATATTGACCCATTGTTGGCCTATCTCCATCATTTGCCGGAGTTCCTCATATACATTTTCCTTGGCCTGGGCTCATTCATGGAAAACCTTTTTCCACCCTTTCCCGGTGATCTGGTCACTGTCTTCGGCGCTTTTCTGATCGGGGCGGGGAGATTGACTTTTTTCGGCGTGTACGTTTCCACAACATTCGGCAGCTTCCTGGGATTTATCACCCTGTTCAGGTTAGGAGGGTGGCTCGGGCGAAGGTATTTCTTTAGACACGACTACAGGTTTTTTAAAAAGGACAACATCTTAAAAGCAGAGGCCTGGTTCAAGAAGTATGGATATTTTATTGTCTTGATTAACAGGTTCCTTCCCGGTATCCGTTCCGTCATATCCATCACCGGCGGAATATCCGGCTTGAATACTCCCTGGGTGATCATCCTGTCCTTTGTAAGCTGCGCCCTGTGGAATATTATATGGATAGCCCTGGGCTATGCCCTCGGGAACAACTGGGATACGGTGAAAGCAGAGATCGCTTCCCTTTTCGCGCGCTATAATCTGATCCTGTTTATCCTGTTCATTGTATTTGTCCTGTTTCTGATTGTAAAAAAAAGAATCAGAGGGTAAATCATTCATTATGACTTTACCTTAATTCATCTTGACACATTATTTCATGCTATTTAGTATTATCTGGGTTTGGCGGTTCACGGTTCCGGTACGTCATTTCGGGATAACCCTTTATCAGTGGAGCATAGAAAATGTCCAATGTCGTTGTGGTGGGAACTCAGTGGGGGGATGAGGGAAAGGGAAAGGTGGTTGACCTCTTGGCATCCAGGGCGGATCTGGTGGTAAGGTTCCAGGGGGGGAACAATGCCGGGCACACCCTCGTCGTAAAGGGGGAGCAGACTATCTGTCATCTGATACCTTCCGGAATCCTCCATGATCATAAAAGATGTTTGATAGGGAACGGCGTGGTGGTCGATCCAAAGGTGCTTTTGGAAGAGATGGCGACTTTAATGAAAAAAGGCGTCTCCATTACTCCCCTGAGACTGTCTTTAAGCGAAAAGGCCCACCTCATCATGCCCTATCATAAGGCACTCGACCTTGCCAGGGAAACCGCGAAGGGAAAAGAAAAGATCGGGACGACCGGCCGGGGCATTGGGCCTTGTTATGAGGACAAAGCGGGGAGGAGAGGAATCAGGGCAATTGATCTTTTAGAACCTGCCGTTCTGGAGGAGAAGATCAGGGCCAATCTCGAGGAGAAAAATTTCCTGCTCTCTCATTTCCTGAACTCGGACACCCTGGAATTCCAGGCCATCTTTGATGACTATTCCCGGATGGCCGAAGAATTGCGGCCCTACATCAAAAATGTCTCTTTGGAGATAGACCGGGCGGCAAAAGCAGGAGAGAAGATCCTTTTTGAAGGAGCCCAGGGTACTCACCTGGATATCGATCACGGTACATACCCTTTTGTCACGTCTTCAAATCCGGTAGCCGGGTCCGTGTGCGCCGGGGCCGGAGTGGGTCCCGGCAAACTTCATCATATCTTGGGGATTGTCAAGGCCTATACAACACGGGTAGGGTCCGGCCCGTTCCCCACCGAGCTCCTGGATGAAACCGGCGATTACCTTCAGGAGAACGGCGCGGAGTTCGGGGCCACCACGGGCCGCCGACGAC
>CAYTUL010000118.1:0-9622 GCA_964441135.1 uncultured Desulfobacteraceae bacterium
GCTGATGGTCTTTCCGAAAATAGCTACTTTATTGCCGAGCCTGGTATCCTATTAGGCAGGTCTCTATGTTTTAGGAGTATTCGAAGAGTTTTCAGGAGCTCCTCTTTCTCCTGATCACTACAGTCAATAAAATACTTGTCGATATTCTTATCTTTATCCAGGGCTATATTTTTCAATGTCTGCCTTCCCCTGGGCGTAATTTCCAATAGGGTAACCCGCTCGTCATCGGGGTCCCCTTTTCGAATAAGAAATCCATTCTTTTCCAGTCTCTTCGCAATACCGGTCATATTGGCACCCGTAACCAATAATACTTTTCCCACATTCGTAATCGTGTCCCGCCCGTTCTTATATCCAACTAACACTCTGAGGACATTGTATTGAGGAAACGTGAGCCCGTAATTCTTGAAAATGGCTGATGATTTCTTTTTAAAGAGTTCGGCAATTCGGACAATCGTCACCATGACTTTTTCATTAAGATTGAGATCACTCCTGTAACTGCTTACCATCATTTCTTACAACCTCGACTTTGATTTCATTTAAAACATAGATTGTTAATATATTAATATTATATATCAGGTCTATTGTCAATGTCTGTATTAGAGAAAATTGACATTAAATTATATAATTACGATAATTTAATATATATTATGATTAGAAATTCCAAGGATAATTCACAACATAGCAATAAAAGAAGGAAATCCATGATTTCATCGGTTTTCAAGACAATTGCGTGAAGAATAGGACTCTTATAACCGTATTATATCTTTTATATCAGTTGGTTGTCTTCAATATACCCGTCACTTTCGTGGTGAAATAAGTTCTTGACAAGCCTTAATCTTTTAATGTATAAAAGATTAATGTATTAAATAAATGTTTCTCAGTCTGATAAGTATTGCAATAACTTAATGATATTAGAAATTCAGCATTTCTTTCGCTTTCCGGTTTCATAGAATAAAAAATGATAATAAAAGCTTTTTAAATAGTAGGAATTTATGTATCATAACAATAAGCGTTTTCAGGCCCAAGGCCTACATAACCTTTGGCGCAAAAAATGGCACAGATTATGGAAGATGGGAAAAATATTGACTTATTGATTGATGCGCACGAACGATCGTGCTATTTTTCTTCATCACTGGAGTCAATTACGCATTCAGGATGATATTAAAAAATAAATCAAGGAGAAAACTATCATGGCGGAGCAAGTGATAAAGTCTGATTGTATAGTCTGTATCAACAGCTGCGGGATAAACGCCTATGTAAAAGATGGAAGGCTGGTTAAGGTAGAAGGCATGAAGGAGCATCCAGTGAGTGAGGGCGTTATCTGCCCAAGGGGGGAGGCGTTGCCCGAATGGGTCTATTCCGAGAAACGGCTTCAGCATCCTATGAAAAAGGTCGAAGGAAGGTGGGAGCGTATCTCCTGGGATGAAGCCCTCGATACAATAGCCCTGAAATTCAAGGAGATAAAGGAAAAATACGGTGCCAGGGGTCTCGCTGTCTATACCGGATCCTTGGGAACAGAGAATATTGAGTTGGCAGCCTTCGCTCAAAGGTTTCGGGGCGTTTACGGTACTCCGAACCTGCTTTCCGTTGAAGGCAACTGCTTCCGGTCACGGATTATGGCGCGCCAGATGACCTTCGGCGGTTATCCCATAGAGGAACCGTGGAAATCCAAGTGTGTGGTCATCTATGGCCATAACATGGACAATTCAAGAATGACCATGGCCCGAAAGATCTATAGGGCCCTGGATGACGGTACCATAGAGCATCTTATTGTGATTGATCCAAAACGGATTCCCATGGCGGAAAAAGGCATCCATATCCAGTTGAGGCCCGGTACGGACACGGCACTCTCTCTGGGTATGCTGAATGTGATCATCGGAGAGGATCTTTATGACAAGGGATTCGTGGAAAAATACACGATAGGCTTTGATAAACTTGTTGAGCATGTGAAACAATATCCTCCCGAGAAGGTGGCGGAGATAACCTGGGTCCCGGCGGATGACATACGGAAGATCGCCCGGCTGTTTGCAAAGAATAAACCGGCATCCATTGTGCCGGGTACCTGCTCCATTGATCAGCATATTAATGGTTTCCAGGGAAATCGTATTCATGCCATCCTCCAGGCGGTGACCGGCAATGTGGATATCCCGGGTGGATGGGTATCCATACCCTTTATCCGGCTTGGAGACATGAGGGTGACGGAGATAAGCGACCCCATCGGCACAAGGGAGCATCCCCTGTTCCGCAGGTTCTGGGGCAGGACATCACCCTACGGGCAGCAGATGCTTTTTGCCGATGCCGTACTGGATGAAAAACCCTATCCCATCAAGGGCCTGATGGTCACAGGCGGCAATCCGGCCGTCACTTTACCGGATTCCAAACGGATTGTAGAGGCCATGAAGAGTCTGGAGTTTATGGTCGTTGCGGAACTGTTCATGACCGAAACCGCCGAACTGGCCGATATCGTCCTTCCCGCCTGCTCCTTCCTTGAAAAGAGCGGCGTGGGTTATGTTTACGGGGTGACGACCTGTATACCCTATGCCATGGTTCGTAAAAAGGTGATAGAGCCTATCGGCGAAAGCTGGCCTGACTGGAAGATATGGACCGAGATAGGAAAGAGAATGGGGTACGGCGAATTTTTCCCGTGGAAGAATGAAGAGGAGATCGTCGATTTCTTTCTTAAACCCAGCGGCCTGACCAGGGAACAGTTGGAGAAGGATCATCCTGAGGGTGCTTATTACGGGGAAATAAAATACAAACAGGGTAAATACAGAACGCCTTCTGGTAAGATCGAACTCTACTCCGAGACCTTAGCGGAAAACGGATATGATCCGATACCCCATCACGTCGAGCCCACCCGGAGTCCCATGAGTACTCCGGAGCTCTACAAAAAGTATCCCGTGATTCTGACAACTGGCTCAAGGATACCGGAATATACACACACCCAGTTCAGACAGGTTGCCAGTATGCAAAAGACGGCTCCCGAGCCTTTGGCCGAGGTTCACCCTGAAACGGCAAAAAGATACGGTATTTCAGACGGCGATATGATGACCGTTGAGACTGTAAAGGGCAAGGTGGATTTTAGGACCAAGACCACGGAGGACCTTCTACCGGGTGTTGTGAGCATCCAACACGGCTGGGCAAAGGCGAATGCCAATCTCTTAACGGAGCTTGATCACCGTGATCCGGTCACGGGCTACACGGAGATGAAAGCTCTCTTGTGTAAGATAAGCAAGGTCTGATTGAGATAGGGTTGTCGAATACAACAGCTTTTATGATACCCGCCGCCAACGGGGCCGGCGGGTTTTTTTTAAACGATAAAATGATCCTGATTGGTTGTCGAAGATTCCTTCTAATGTGATTTTCGGTAGGGTGGAATTCTTTACGTTTTTATATCCTCTGTGTTACCTGATAAACTGAGTTTTTGAGCAGAGAATGACCGGGAGATCGAATAATGGATGATAGAGATGTTGTAATCGTCAGCGCGGTAAGAACGCCATTTGGCCGATTTGACGGTGTTTTGCGGGAGATACCGAGTATCGATCTTGGGGTAATGGTTTTAAAAGAAGTTGTGAACAGGATAAATATCGATCCATCCGAGGTGGATGAAGTATACTATGGCACGTGTGTCCCGGCGGAATATGCCCCTTACCTGGATGTTCCCGCCAGGCAGGTTACGTTGCTTGCGGATTTTCCCGCGGATAATAATTCCTTGACCATTGACCGCGCCTGTTGTTCATCTATGACCGCTCTGAGATTGGGTTATCGTGCCATAAGATCGGGTGAAGCCGATATCGTTGTGGCTTGTGGCGCGGAAAGCATGGGGAATACCTGCCACCTGGTAGAGGCGAAGTATTCACGGTGGGGGAATCGACTGGGTCCTATACCGATGGAGGATGTCCTCTTTGAATTGGGATATGCCAAAAAAGGGTTTCATTCGGTTGCCCTGGACGCGGGTGAAGTGGCGTTGGAATATGGCGTTTCCAGGGAGGATCAGGATAAATGGGGACTTCGAAGTCATGAGAGATGGCACAAGGCATTCAAAGATGGTAAATACAAGACAGGCGAAGAAATTATGCCTATAGAAATCCCCCAGAAACGGGGAGATGTCCTTGTTTTTGACCGGGATGAACAACCTCGAGAGACCTCTCTGGATAAACTGTCCCGTCTGAAACCGATCTATGGAAGCCCTACGGTGACTCCGGGTAACGCCCCCGGGATGAACTCAGGTGCCGCCGCGATCGTCCTCATGAGTAGGGAAAGGGCTCTTCATAAGGGGTTAACGATACTAGCGAAAATCGAAGCTACGGAATGGGCGGCGGGATCACCCAGATATATGGCAACATTGCCGGCCATAGCCATTGAAAAGGTCCTTTCACGCATCGGCAGGAAGGTGAAGGATATGAATCTCATCGAGATCAATGAGGCCTTCGCAGCCGTGACCCTCGTTTCATTGAAGATCCTGTCCGGAATGAATAAGACTGAAATGGGGATGCTCCAGGAAAAAACGAATGTCAACGGGGGAGCCATCGCAATAGGGCATCCCGTGGGGGCAAGCGGGGCAAGGATTACCATGACTCTTATGTACGAATTAATACGCAGGAAGGGAGGACAGGGTGTGGCCTCCATATGCGGTGGGCTTGGACAGGGAGAAGCTGTTATTCTAACGGTGTAGGATAGGAAAAAAGTGTTGTCGGAATGATCATGGCTGATTCATAAAAATACGCAATTTGAAGCGGTCCCATGCTTAAAATCTTTGGGTCTTAAAGATGGCATAGCGGGATGGCATGCATCCATATTAACTGAAAGGATCTTATTGGAGGAAGGATATGGATTTTCAATTGACAAAAGAACAACAGGATATAAAGGGCGCCGCCAGAGAATTTGCGGAAGGAGAATTTCCACAAATAGCGCAAGAATGTGACTTAGAAGAAAGGTTCGACAGGAACCTGCTTGAAAGGGCCAGGGAACTCGGATTTGTGGGGGCCAATATCCCGGAAGAATACGGCGGTCCAGGTTTGGGTTATTTTGATAAGGCCCTGATTGTGGAGGAATTCTGGAGGGTTGATCCCGGGCTGGGGCAGGCTATTGTTTCCGTGACCTTTGGAGCGGAAATAGTGATGGATTTTGGGACCGAAGAGCAAAAGGAGAAATACCTGAGGCCTCTTGTGGAGGGGCATTCGATCATAGCGACGGCAATAACAGAACCGGATGCCGGATCGGATGTTACCAGCGCCCAAACCACCGCGGTCAGGGAAGGTGATGAGTATGTAATAAACGGCAGTAAGATGTTCATCACCAACGGAACCCTGGCGGACTATATCATTGTGTTCTGCAAGACCCACCCAGAAGAATCCAGTCGGCACAGCCAGTTCAGTACAATAATGGTTGAGACGGACAGGGAAGGTTTTGAGGCCAACAAACTAAAGAATAAACTGGGTATCAGAGCATCTGATACCGCGGAACTGTCCTTTAATAATGTCCGGGTACCCCTAAACAACCTCATAGGCAGGGAGAAAGAAGGATTCCGCCAGATCCTGAAGCTGTTTAATTGTGAGCGGATCATTATCGCGGCCCAGGGAACCGGATTAGCGCAAGGCGCTCTTGAGCAGGCGATACGCCATGTTACCCAGAGAGAACAGTTCGGCCGTAGGATAGCATCCTTTCAGGCTGTCCGATTTAAAATCGCGGAAATGGCAACCTTGATCGAGGCGGGGAGGTCCTTCTATTACCGTGCGGCATGGACAATGGACAGTGGGCAGGAGAACCATAGTCTGATAGCCATGGCAAAATGGTTTTGCGCACAGAATGCGGTCACCGTCGCACAGGAGGCACTTCAGATGCACGGTGGATACGGATTTTTAAACGAATATGACATAGCCAGGCTCTATCGGGACTCAAAGATTGTCGAGATCTATGAAGGTACAAAGGAGATTGAAAAGGTGGTTGTCGCGAACTCACTGTTGGGGAAAGCCTGAAAGGTTGTATTTCAAATGAAAAATTGAATAATGTGAGGATGGATCAGTTGAGGAAAAAAAAGTCAATATATATATTATTTATCTTGTCTTTGGTAAAATAATTTACAACCTGCAATGAATATTTTTTAATCCGATTGAAATCCCTGCCCTCTACTGATTTGATTAGTTCCATACGGCTCATGGCCATCAGCATTTCGTGTTTAATCCCGGGCAATTTCTTTAATAAACGATATTTTTGTTTTAAATCTTTACAGGGAACATAATATTTAATCCTTAGACTTTTATCACCGATATTCGCCACAACATGAAATTTCACACTTACTCCCGATGTTGTGAAGAATCGCTCCTTTACGTATTTCAGCTTATGGGTAAGATCGATTTCATCCCTGTACTGATAGGCCAGACCTGTCATGGTCAGAATTGATCCAAGAAAAAAAAGAAGTATGATAGCCATATTTTTTTCTTCTGTTTTTTTCATCATATCCTCAGAGTATCAAATAAAAAACCCGTTTTCTGCAGGATGAGAAAACGGGTATATTGTTACCTTAGCTTAGCAACCCCGCTTTCCTATCCTGTTTTAAAGGACTTAGACCGGAAGCTTTGCGTCCCAACCTTTCGGAAGGTTTGCCCTTCAGCAATAATATAAAACGTATTTTTTAGCCTTTTTAAACATATGCTTTATCGGCAGCCGATAGGATAAACTTAAATTTTTTTTGATGATTTTGGAGAAGATCTCGATTTCTGTTTTTAAAGCCCATGAAGCGAAAATCAAGAATATTCCCATAAAATCAATTCGGAACTTTACACAAGTTTCGCTTTGTGTAATAGTAACGCCCAGGCTATTAATTAATATTTACCCCTCCTTATCGCATATAATAACTTTATTATCTATTAGTTAAGCACTTTTCATGAAGAGATCGGGGATTATATCCATCCTTACGGATTTCGGGCTCGCAGACCCCTATGTCGCGATGATGAAAGGGGTTATCCTTTCCATCAACCCTGACGCCCGCCTGGTAGACATAACTCACTATATCAGGGCAGGATCCATCCTACACGCTTCCAGCCTGATACGCGAGACATTTTCATTCTTTCCCAAAGAAACCGTTCACATTGCAGTCGTTGATCCAGGTGTCGGGAGTAGCAGAAGGCTTATTGGTGTTCGGGCGGGAGGCCACCTCTTTGTGGGACCGGATAACGGTATTTTCTGGCCAATCATAGAGAATAACAGCGATGCCGAAATTATCCATCTAACCGAAGAGAAATATTTCCTGCCTCATGTCACCAAGACCTTTCACGGGAGGGAGGTCTTTGCGCCTGTAGCCGCATATCTTTCCCTGGGATATGATTTAAAACAGATGGGACTGCGGATCAATGATCCGGTCGAATTCAGTTCCCCGAGTCCCCATGTAAGGGATGGTGTTTTATACGGACAGATTCTCAGGGTTGATAATTTCGGCAATCTGATTACCAATATTCACAGTGAGGATCTGAAAAGTTTTCTTAATAAGTTAAAGCCGGTCATCCATATCGGCAGCCTGAAGATAAGAAAGATTCATGATATTTATTCAGATGTCGAGAAGGGTGAACCCCTGGCTCTCATCAACAGTTCGGACATGCTTGAAATAGCGGTAAGTCTTGGCAGGGCATCTGAATACGTAGGAATAGATAGAGATGAGATTATTGGGGCCGTTGTCAGGATCGGCAGATCCGAGTGATGTTTATAGCAAGGAGGCCCTTTCTGATAGTATCTTCAGATACTCTTCCCATTCTATGGGCAGCAACTGTTTTTTCCTGTTGTTGCAATTCTTACATGCCGGAACGATGTTTCCTTTTTTACTCTTTCCGCCCCTGCTGAGGGGAACCACATGATCCATTGTAAGTAAAGACCTTCCCACTTTCCTGCGGCAATAATGGCATATTCCCTTTTGAGTTTTTTTCATCCACCAGGCGGAATTCCGGAGATGTCGGGCCTTTTCCTTTTCCCTCCTTATGTCTTGCTCGCTGACGATCTCCGGCTCATACACCATCATTTCATATATTCCCGGGAAAATAAAAAGTACTTTGAACCGGGAAATTATTACTTTTTAGCCCTGCAGGCATCGATAATCTCCCGTGATTCGATCCCGAGTTGATAAAGGCCTTGATATTCTCCCTTTTCTATCTTGGTTATATGCTTTACGAGACAGTCGAACTTGACCATCGCCTGAGTGGCAAAAAATGTCATGTCTTTTATGGTGTCGCCTGTTTTCAATTTATTGATCAGATCGAAATTTTCTTTTTTTATTATCAGCCCGAGTCCGTGGCTTGAGCAATCCATGACGTCCAGTTCATATAACTTTGCCCCGTTAGACCCTTTTCCGAGTTTGAATTCTGCGGAGACAAAATCAGGGCCTTCATAGGTTACCCTCTCTTCATATCTCATATCGTCGACTTCAATACTTTCGGGTATCCTCAGGAAAAAGCCGAAATATGGAGGTGTACTGGAAATCCCCATGTAATTCGTTGAGCACCTGCAGGATTTATTGCTTAAAGTAAATTCCAACAATATTTTCGAAGCGGATTGGATAAGGGCATTCCCATTGTCGGGACGCAATTTTTCTATGATGAATGAAGAAAGATCACCCGGATTAATCCTGGTTATTTTCGAAATGAATTCCGTTTTATTATCTTTAATAAAGACTTTAACTTCCGTTTTCTCCAAGATCAACCGACTGATTATCTTGGTTATTTTCTGTTTATTTTTCAAACTTACCCAGGCCATTGCTTCTTCACCTTTAATATAAAACCCGTATGTTGAGGCCTTTTCCGATAGAATAATATAAATTATGGTTTTAGAACCTCACATATGATTAACATTTTTATGGAAAAAAGCCAAATCCAAATTCATAATCGAGGGGATCATCCGTTGAATGACCTATCTATATTTTAATGGTAACCACTTTTTTTTCAAGGCACTTAATAGAATCGGATAGCATGAAGATTCCTATTTACTTTTTACCATACAATAAAGAAAAATGTTAATCATCAAACAGAAATTTGTTAACATCCTGTATTTCCTATGGAAGTATCATATTGACGGACAAAAGAAGAAATGGTAAAAATTTTGGAAAGCCATGGGTGATGAATATTATATTTTGATGGAACAGGCCTTAAAGGAGGCTAAAAAAGGCCTTGAAATGGGAGAGGTTCCCATAGGAGCGGTTTTGGCAGGGCCCGATGGGAGGATTGTGGCAAAGGACCATAATCAGCCCATCTCGATGAGAGATCCGACCGCGCATGCGGAGATGCTGGTCCTTCGCTCAGCGGGGGCGTTTTTTAACAACTATAGACTATCGGATACGATACTCGTCGTGACTATAGAACCATGCCTTATGTGTATGGGCGCGGCCCTCAACGCCAGGATATCAAGGCTGGTATTCGGTGCTTTCGATATCAAATCCGGAGCCGCGGGGTCCATCTACAACCTTGCAGAAGATAGCCGTTTGAATCACAGAATCGAGGTGATACAAGGCATTATGGAGGCAGAGTGTGTAAGTCTGCTCAAGGACTTTTTCAGTCATAGCAGAAAGGTGAAAAAGCAGTTACAGGAGAGGTACCGAAGTGGTCGTAACGGGGTCGACTCGAAATCGACTTGTCCCGTT
>CAYTUL010000119.1:0-9512 GCA_964441135.1 uncultured Desulfobacteraceae bacterium
TGGTAGTCCCAACGGGAATCGAACCCGTGTCTCTGGCGTGAGAGGCCAGTATCCTAGACCGCTAGACGATGGGACCGTTTCTTAAGGTTGAAACGCTAATATCTCTTTTATACAGCAAACAGGATTTTCACCCGTGTCTTCCCGCTTGAGAGAGCGGGATATCCTAGACCGATAGACGATGGGACCATAAAATGACTGGGTCATTTTATAAAACACGGCTTCGCCGCTTTTGTAAAACCTTAACACAAAACCGATACATCATATCAAGCGCGGCTTGTCCGCATTGTCAGATTTATCGCATTTACATAGCAGGTAAAACCTGAATGATTAATTTGTAGATTTTAAAAGAGCGGCAAAGCCGCGTTATATAAAATCCTGACGCGGGCAGGATTTTATCTTGGCTGGGGGACAAGGATTCGAACCTTGGATAACGGGGCCAGAACCCGTCGTATTGCCACTATACTATCCCCCAGTTAGGGGTTCAGAATGTAGCAATTTCCTTATGAAAGTCAAGGAAAAATCATATTTCACCACAGAGACTCGGGGGACACGGAGAAAGAAAGGAATTTTAAAAAGCCAAAATTATTCTGTAAATTCATAAAGTCGGACGCCGAGGTTCTTGAAATGACTTTTATTAAATGTAGCTATAGAGTCCACACCAACCTTTTTTGACAGCACAGCCATATAAGCGTCTCCAAAGTCGGCGTTCGTATCTTTATAAAGTTCAAGCGCCTCTTCCAGGACATCCGTGTCCGTCATGGACAGTCCGGGAATGCCGAGGATGCCGGACAGGCACTGATAGATCTTCGCCCTGCCCATCTTATAAAAGGATTTAAAGGTCCATGCCATTTCAAAGAACACGGGTGGGCCCGTAATCAGTCTGACCTCCCCCTTTTCCGCGAGATTCAGCAGGCCTTCTACCCTGTCCGCCTGTTCCGGAATATCATTTACAAGGTATCGAATGAAGAGATTCGTATCCAGGAATATGGTTTTCAATCGGTTTTCTCCAGGACATGTTCCGCAACCGCCTTCCCTATTGCCTCTCTTGTGTCCCCCTTTTCCGGGTGAATCGTCCCACGCAGATCTCGAAAAGACGGCACGGGTTTGATAATAATCTCATCACCACGAACGAGAAATTGTACTTTGTCTTTGGATTGGATACCCAGCCTCGCACGTATTTTGGCGGGCAAGGTGATCTGTCCTTTTGATGAAACGGTTGCAAGGCTCATTTTGGCCTCCATTCGTAAAATGTTTTACTATTCTAATTTGTAAAGCATTTTTTGTCAATCGGAATCTATAAAGAATAATTGCTTATACGCTGTATAAAGTAATAATTACCAAAGGAAGTAGATAATTGCCTGAAATTCCTGGATTCCCGCCTCCGCGGGAATGACGGGAGGAGGGAATAGAGAGGGTATGAAGGACCCAGGCATGATTTCTGTCCTTGTTTTTTCCGGCCTCGATTGAAACGTTCAAACCGTTGGTATTATACTGAGTTAGCCGAGCCGTTGATCGGGACGTTTCGTCACTTTTTCTTCCAGCCATTCATACCAGGCCTCGAGGCCTTCGCCGGTTTTGCAGGATATGGGAAATATAGTAAGGTCCGGGTTGATCTTCAGGGCGTCCTCCCGGATCTTTTCCATGCTGCAGTCCACGTATGGCAGGAGGTCGATCTTGTTGATGAGCAGGACTGTGGATTCGTGAAACATGAGGGGGTACTTTGCCGGCTTGTCGTCCCCTTCCGTGACGCTCAGGATCATCACCTTGAAGTCCTCTCCCACCTTGAACTCGGCCGGGCATACGAGGTTTCCAACATTCTCCACCACAAGGAGGTCCAGTTCCTTGAAATTAAAGTCCTTGAAGGTGTCCCGGATCATGTTGCCGTCCAGGTGACAGGCCCCGCCCGTATTGATCTGTACGGCGGGGATCCCCTTTCCGGCTATCCTCTCCGCGTCCCGGGTGGACTGGATATCTCCTTCTATCACCCCGATATTCATTCCGGCCTTTAAGGCATCGATGCTTTTTTCGAGCAGGGTCGTCTTTCCGGCACCCGGAGAGCTCATGAGGTTGATGACCAGGATGCCATTCTCCTTGAACAGTCCCCTGTTCTGCTGAGCGATACGCTCGTTGGCTTCCAAGATGTCTCGTACCACGGAAATTTTCATTTTCATTCTCCTCAATCAAATGATTAAAATATTATTTCACCACAGAGTCACAGAGTACACAAAGTAAATTTTTAATTGATAATTGTTAATTGACAATTATATCAATCGACCTCTATCTCCACGATGGACAGCTCCTGGCCTGAAATTGTCTCTATTTTTGAGTCTCCGCAGGTGGGGCATATGAACGTGTATTCCTTGATCTCGAACTCCTTGTTGCAGGCAGGACAATAGCCCATGAGGGGCATGATTTCCATGTTCAGGACAGCCCCCTCCATGTTCGTGCCGGAAGTGATGATTTCAAAACAGAACCTCAAGGAATCCGGTACCACGGCCGATAACTGCCCGATATGGAGACGGACGGACCGGAGTGTGTTTGCGTCGTTCTTCACCATCTCTTCTTTTACAATATCGATCACGCTCTGGGCTATGGACATTTCATGCATATCAAATACCGTTTAGGAAGCTTTCAGCGTTCAGCCATCAGCTTTCAGCTTTAAACATATTGAAATCTAATATCCTAAAGAGATAAAAACGATCCACGCCGTTCGATGTTATCCAGAAGTTTGGCTGATCGCTGATCGCTCCATTCAGAAATCCTTGATTTATGAATGGATCTGATCAGCAAATCCTTGGAAGCTGCTCCCCGGTGAGCATGTCGATGATCCGGGTGCCGCCGATCCGGGTGGTCATGGTTACCATGCCGGGATTGTCCGTGACGACCTCTCCGATGATGCGGGCATCCCTGCCATGGGGGTCCCGCTTAATGATATCAAGGACTTCACCTGCCTTAGCCGCGGATACAAAGGCCAGTAGCTTGCCCTCATTCGCGATGTAGAGGGGATCAAACCCCATCAGCTCGCATATGCCGGCGACTTCATCCCTGACCGGTATCTCCTCCTCATGAATTATCACGCCCAAGCCGGAACTGATGGCGATTTCGTTCAAGGCCGTCCCGATACCCCCACGGGTCGGATCCCTGAGAGTATGTATGTCCTGGCCATGGTCAAGCATCTTCTTTACCATACGATTCAGAGCTGCTGTGTCACTCTTCAGGGAATATTCAAAGGCCATGCCTTCCCTCATGGTCAGGATCGTAATCCCGTGATCCCCTATGCTTCCACTCAGGATAACCTTGTCGCCGGGACGGGCATTATGCCCGGACACATCCACACCCTCGGGGATGATGCCCATCCCGGATGTATTAATGAATATCCCGTCCGCCGCCCCCCTGGGTACCACCTTGGTATCCCCCGTAACAATCTCCACGCCGGCCGACCTGGCGGCCTTATGCATGCTCTTGAGAATTTTTGTTAAATCCTCCAGGGAGAACCCCTCTTCGATGACCAGTCCCGCGCTAAGGAACATGGGTACCCCCCCGCACATGGCCACATCGTTCACCGTGCCGTTGATCGCGAGATCCCCGATGTTTCCCCCCGGGAAGAAGATCGGGTCTACGGTATATGTATCTGTGGAAAAGGCGATCCGCCTTCCATCCACTTCGAGTACGGCCCCGTCGTCCAGGCGGGAAAGGACCCTGTTGTCGAATATTGGGAGCATCCTGTCCGAGATCAACCTGTGGGAGATTTTGCCCCCGCTGCCGTGGTCGAGCGTTATCCGGTTTGTGTTCATAAGGGATTCCTTTGGTTATCGGTTGTTGGTTGTTGGTTATTAGTTATAAATTTTTGGTCATCCGTCGGCTGTCTTCTGTCATCTGTCATCTGTCGCCCGCCATCCGTCCCCCGTTATGATATCGATAATAGGCCGCGCAGGTCCCTTCAGCCGATACCATACACGGCCCCACAGGATCCATGGGGCTGCATTTCTTCCTATATAAAGGGCATTCAGGGGGAGTCCGGATACCCGTCAGGATCTCACCACAGGCACACCCCTTCGGTTCCTCGGATTCCGTTACGCTGATTTCGAGCGTTTTTTCCGCATCCAGGGGAGTATACTTCTCCCGGATCTTTAACCCGCTCTCCGGGATGGTTCCGATTCCCCTCCAGACGGCATCGGATATATGAAACACCTCTTCCATGACTCCCCGTGCTTTGCTGTTTCCTCCGGACGTTACGGCCCGGGGGTAGGCGTTGACCAGGTCCGGCTCACCCTTTTCGATCCTTTCCACCAGGATGGATATGGCCTGAAGGATGTCCACGGGTTCGAATCCAGCGATGACAGAGGTGACCCGGTATTTCTCAAAAAAAGACCGGTACGCCTCCGTGCCGGTGATCACGGAGACATGACCGGGCAGAATAAACCCGTCCACCCGTGCTTGGTTGTTCGCCATCAGGGCATGGAGCGCGGGGGGAACCCGTTTATGGGCCGAATAGACAAAGAAGTTATGCACCCCGGTCTCCTTCGCCGCATGGATGGACGCCGCCGTGGTGGGGGCCGTAGTCTCAAAGCCCACGCCCGCGAACACGATTTTTTTATCCGGATGTTCCCGGGCAATCTTTAAGGCGTCAAATGTGCTATACACCATGCGGATATCACAACCCCCGGCCTGTTCATTCCGGAGGGAAGACCCGGATCCCGGCACCCTCATAAGATCCCCAAAGGTGGTGAGGATGACCTCTTTCAGGCCGGCCATGGCTATGAAGGCGTCTATCTCACCTTGTGCCGTTACGCACACGGGACATCCCGGACCGGAAAGGAGTGTGATGGTTTCCGGGAGCAGGGACCGGATACCGCTTCTGAAGATGGACACGGTGTGGGTTCCGCAGACCTCCATCAGGCGGATCTCTTTTTTACTTGTTCGCCGGATGGTATCCACGATGTGCCGGGATATCTCAGGATCCCTATATTCGTGCATATGTTTGATGGGCATGACAGGCTACGATGGTTGTGGGTTGTTGGTTGTTCGTTGTCGGTTGTCCGTTGTGTGTTACTTGTTATTAGTTATTCGTCATCGGTCATCGGTCATTTGTTACCGGTTACTGCTTTTTCCCTGGCGACCACGGCCTGGCCGAGGCTTATACCCCCGTCGTTTGTGGGTACGATGCTGTGGGTATAGACCTTAAAACGCCGGGATTCCAAATCCTTTATAAAGCCTTTCAGGAGTATGGCATTCTGGAATACTCCCCCACTCAACAACACCCTGTCAAGACCGGTCTCTCTCTTGACCTGTTCACAGAGCGCACTAAACAACCGGATAATCGTGGCATGGAATTTTCCGCTGATAACAGGGATGCCTACACCCCTTTTCAGGTCCTCCACCACTCCCCGAACCATGGGACCGGGCATGACCCGGATGGGATCCCCGGCCTCCCATTCATAGTCATAAAAAATGCTGTTACCTTCATCCGCGATCATCTCCAACTCCATTGCGGCCTGTCCTTCATAATGGACACAAGTCCTTAACCCAGCAATGGCTGCCACGCCATCAAACAGCCTCCCCAGACTCGATGTCAGGGGGGAGTGGATATGCTTTTTTATCATCTCCAGGATGAGATTTACCCTTTTTTCGTCCGTCTCCCTGAGGAGACCCAAGTCAAGGCCCTTAAAATCCTCTCCATAGGCCTCGTAAAGATAGCTGATTGCCATACGCCACGGCTCCTTGATCGCGGCGGAACCGCCCGGCATGGGGACATAGGAGACGGCCGCCTTTCGCTTAAAACGGTCCATCCCGCAAATCAGGAGTTCACCCCCCCATATGGCCCCATCCGTGCCGTACCCGGTTCCATCAAAGGAGAGACCGATGACCTGTCCTTCCAGCCCATTCTCCGCCATGCATCCGGCGATGTGGGCGTGGTGATGCTGCACCCGGATCTTTTCCATACCCTCCTGTTCCTCTGCGTATCGTGTGCTCAGGTAGTCGGGGTGGAGGTCATAGGCGATCACTTGGGGCTCCATATGTAGTATCCGTTTGAGGTGCTCGATGGTCATCCGGAAGAACTCATAAGAAGCAAGATTCTCAAGGTCCCCGATATGCTGGCTCAAAAAGGCCTTGTCATCCCGGGTCAGGCATATGGTATTCTTAAGCTCCGCCCCGCAGGCAAGCACCTGGACTCCTTTTCTTTTGAGGAAGACGGGGACGGGGACATATCCCCTCGACCTTCGTATAAAACGCGTGCTCCCGGCAACCCTCCTCACTATGGAATCATCGCTGCGAAGATAGATGACCCTGTCATGGACCAGAAAATAGTCGGCAATAGAGGAAAGCCGATCGAGGGCATCCCCATTCTCCATGGCAATAGGCTCTTCACTCCTGTTCCCGCTGGTCATGACCAGGGCCGTGAATCCGTGGTTCAAGATCAAATAATGGAGGGGGGTATAGGGGAGCATGACCCCAAAATATTTATTTCCAGGCGAGATCTCTTCGGAAAGGGTATGGGGATCACGTTTTTTCAGGAGAACAATGGGTCGCTGGGGGGAGGTCAGAATCTCTTCCTCTTCCGGATCGACCCGGGCATATTCCCGGATCTTTTCCAGATCATAGGACATGACCGCAAAGGGTTTTTCCTCCCGAAGCTTTCTTTTCCTCAGGCGTGCCACGGCCTCGCTGTTTTGGGCGTCCGCGGCGAGGTGGAAACCGCCCAGGCCCTTGATGGCCACCACAAGTCCCTGTTTCAGGAACTCCACGGCCCTTTCCACGGGGGAAACCCAGTCGACTCTTTCCCCCCTGTGATTATATAGGACAACACGGGGTCCGCAATCGAAACAGGCGTTGGGTTGGGCGTGAAACCTCCTGTTATTGGGGTCATCATACTCGGCCCGGCAGGCCTCACACATCTGGAAATGTCTCATGGAGGTGTTGGGACGGTCATAGGGGATGCGATCGATGATCGTATAGCGGGGCCCACAGTTGGTACAGTTAATAAAGGGATAGAGGTAGCGGCGATCATGGGGATCGAACAGTTCCCGGAGACAATCGTCACACACGGATACGTCCGGTGATATCAGTGTGGAAACTGACTTCCTTGCCCTGCTCCCCGCGATGACAAATGTTGCCAGATCCCCGTAGGGCTCGGGTTTTAACGTGATGTCCGTGATACGCGCAAGGGGTGGACACTGTTCCCTGAGGTCTATCAGGAAGGCCTCGATATCCGACCGGGTCCCTTCTATATGGGCGGAGACCCCGGAGGAGGTATTGGCTATCTCCCCTTTTACATTGAACCTGCCCGCAAGCCGGTACACAAAGGGCCGGAAACCCACCCCCTGGACAATGCCGTTTATTTCAAGCCCCTTCCCGATGAGATTTTCTTCCCTCGAGTCCATCACCCCTCGTCTTCTCCCTCAAAGGCGATGGAAGCGATTTCACGCAACGCCTTCAGGGTTTCCATGGCCTCCTCTTCGTCGATCTTCTGAATGGCAAAACCGGCATGGACGATCACATAGTCTCCCACGCGGGGGTCATCTACAAGGAGGAGGCTGGTTTCCTTGTTGACTCCGTCCACATCGACGACCCCGGTATTTTCCTCTATCCCTATAATCCTGGCAGGAACGGCAAGGCACATGATAGGACTACCCCAGTGTTTAAAAAAGAATGTCTGTTTTAAGAAATACCAAGAATCCCCCATGGGGCTTTTGCAACAGACGTGCCAACCGGCCTATTCTGCCAGGATTTTTTGACTCGACTTTTTAACCAAGACCCTTCATGATACCCCACGAGATGGGGCCTCTCTCCTCTTTCATCCCTTACGCCACGACCTTCCAGCATCTTACCCGGTGCTTTTCGCCGGCTTCATAGAAGCGGATCTCCTCCCTCCGGCAGCGTCCCTCCACCAGGGGGCACCTCCCCTGGAACTTGCAGCCCGGGGGAGGATTAAAGGGAGTGGGTACGTCTCCCTTAAGGGTCGGTATCCTGTGACGTGCTCCGGGCCGTGACTTTGGTATGGATGAAAGGAGCGCAAGGGTATAGGGATGGAGCGGCCTGTCATAGATCACATCCACCCCTGCGTACTCCATGATATGACCCAGGTACATGACGGCCACCTGATCGCTTATGTAACCCACAACGTTAAGGTCATGGGAGATAAAGAGATAACTCAGGCCCATATTTTCCTGTAATTGCCCGAGGAGGTTTATAATCTGGGCCTGGATCGAGACATCAAGGGCCGAAACGGGCTCGTCGCATATTATAAGAGAGGGTCCCACACTCAAGGCCCTGGCTATTCCTACCCGCTGGCGCTGGCCCCCGCTGAATTCATGGGGGAAGAGATCAGAGGCCGAGGGGTTCATGCCAACCATCTCCAGGAGACGGCTGACCCGCTCCCTTCGCTCCAGGGAACTCCTGATTCCCGATATACGCAGGCCCTCCTCGATGGATTGGCCCACCCTCATGCTGGGGTTCAGGGAGCTGAAGGGGTCCTGAAAAATGATCTGCATCTGTTTCCGCAAGGGCTTCATCTCTGCGGGGGAGAGACCGCTTATATCCCGATCCCCGTAAATGATCTCCCCTGAGTCAGGCTCAAGGAGCTTCAGGATAAGCCTGCCTATGGTGGTTTTCCCGCACCCGCTTTCACCCACAAGACCGAGGGTCTTGCCCCCATGGATTTCAAGATCCACCCCATCAACGGCCTTGACCCACCCCGTTGCCTTCCTCAAAAAACCCCTCTGGACGGGAAAGTATTTTTTCAGGCCCTTTACCTGTAATACGGGCTCACCCATCTCTATCCCCTTTCCCGGCCCTTTGGTAGAGTACGGGGCATCTGCTCAGGTGACCGCCCCCGTAATCACACATATCCGGAAATTCGGTCCTGCAGGAACCCACGGCATAGGGGCACCTGGGGTTAAAGGGGCATCCGCCCGGTTTAAAGGCCGGATCCGGCACCGTTCCCCGTATGCTGTTAAGAGGGCTTCCCCGTTTGTCGCGGCCGGGGAGCGAATCCAGGAGTCCCATTGTATAGGGGTGGGTGGATCTTTCAAAGATATCGGACACCATGCCCTGCTCGGCGATCACACCCGCGTACATCACGTAGACCCTGTCCGCGATGTTCGCCACCACACTCAGGTCATGGGTGATGTAGAGGAGGGACATTTTCCGCATGTTACGCAGGTCTTCAAAGAGGTTAAGGATCTGGGCCTGTATGGTCACATCAAGGGCCGTTGTGGGCTCATCAGCTATGATCAGGTCAGGGTTGCAGGCCAGGGCCATGGCGATCATGACCCTCTGTCTCTGCCCCCCGCTCAACTGGTGGGGAAAGTCCTTGAGCCGTTCCTCGGGAGAGGGCATCCCCACATCCCTGAGGAGAGTAAGGCAGCGCTCCTTGATCTCCACCTCCGGCAGATCCTCGTGAACCGTAATTGCCTCGCGGATCTGGTCCCCTATGGTAAAAACGGGGTTGAGGGAGGTCATGGGTTCCTGGAAGCCCATGGCGATCTGTTTCCCACGAACCTCTCTCATCA
>CAYTUL010000120.1:0-9509 GCA_964441135.1 uncultured Desulfobacteraceae bacterium
TCCTGGAATTGACTATCTCTACCACGGTCTCCGAAGGGGATGGGCTCACGGTCATTTGTTCTATTACCGGCACGCCTTCGTCCGGGCCCGGGCCGGTTTCACTAACGGTTGGAGGGATAGTACAGCCACTCAAAAACCACAGGGCCATAGCGGGAAAAATGAGAAGAGAAGATAGTCTCTTTTCATGAATAATGGACTTTTTCAACATGAAATATCTCCTTAGTGCTTGCATATTTACTCGACATTTGGTTTTCATGGACCCATCTCCCGCCTTGCTTGCGATGCCGTATGAATAACACCTAATCTGAAGAAGGCGTTTTCTTTTCTATTTCCCTGAATTGTGTACGGCCCCTGAAATCTCTATATTCCTCCCTTATTACCACCTCTCCGGGACTTATCCTGTAAACAACACCGTTGTTTGTTCCAATGGGAGTGCCTTCCTTGATTACATGACCTACGCCCTTTGAATCCTTAACCATTGCCCATTTCCCCTCTGGGCTGATGACAATAATGATAACATCAAGCTGGCTCAGTTCTAAGGTCTCAAGATAAGTCTTTGGCTTCTTTTTTTCCTCCGCCTCCTTTTCTTCCCTGACGGCGATAAAGGATTTGAAAGGATCTGTCTTCCCCGTGGGATCGTATAGGTAGCCCTTGTCTTTTTCTTCAGGTGGGGTTGTATTCCCGGTTTCAAGGACCTCATCCGCAGGCTTTTTGTCTTTGACCTCCTGCTGCGCGGATATACCTAAATCTAGTGGTAATAAAATCAGTATGGAAATGAAAAAGAGGCTGCAGCGAATGATGTATGGAAGCCTTTGCATTTTCTCACTTCTCTTTGAACCTATAGGTTATGGCATCACATGTTGTAATAAGTGTCGTAGAGCGTCGACTAACCGGTTTCATGGACACATTATGGATGTTCATAATCCGTTCCATATGTCCTACCTTATCGAAAAAAACGGCCACATTATGATAGGTGCCTCTGATTTCAATAGCGACCGGTATCTCCACATAAAACTCTTTTGGAATTTCCTTCTTAAGCTTGAAAACGCGAAAATCGAGGTGTGATTCATTGCCCAACTCCGTCACTTTTCTTAAGAGATTGGGGATATCCTTGGTGTTGGGAAGAAGTTTGAGGGCCTCTTTAAACTGGGCATCCACTTCGGCCTTTTCCGCTCTTCGTTTGGGCAACTTTTTGCGCTCTACCTTCGCCCGGGTTAATCTTCGGTTTAAGTCCTCAATACTCTTGGTGGTATTGGTTATCTCCTCTGATTTTGGAAAATATATTAAAAAGAAAAAGGCGCCTGCGATTAAAGCGATCGTCCCTCCAAGGATCAAAATCCTGATCGGCATCTTTATGGCTTCTATTTTTTCAAAAAAGGATTTACCTTCCATCTTCTATTTATTCCGAAAAGTTATCAATGTTATTTTTTCTTTTTACCCTTTGTTTTTTTCGTTGGTTTCGACTCCTCATGGGCATAAGTTTTACATTCTAAAACAAAATCAGACACCTTTAACTTATACTCCTTTATGTCCCTCGATGTCGTGCCTTTTAGGTCAACGCTGGTGATATGCTCGGTCTTCGCAAGATTTTTCATAAACAGGGCTACCGTCTCGTTATCCATTGCCGTTCCCGTCAGCGTCAGAGAACCTTTTCTCTCCCGAAAGCTTGTGAGCCACAATTTATCTTTCGGTACGGCATCGGCCACATCCGCGAGCAAAAGAACAGGTCCTGACTTACCCTTTTCGAGGTTTTTAATCACATCCAGCTTTGTCCTTATCTCTTTGATCATTTTCTCTAATCTCTTTATTTCACGAAGTTCCTTTCTATAAGTGGCCAGTTCCTTCTTTACTTTCTCTTCCTCTTTTTTTAGCTCGGATAACCTGCCAAATAAATTTTGAGACCAGATCAAAGCTCCGGCAATTACAATCAAAACGGTGACGATATATATACCGATCTGCCGTTTTACATTCTCTCTTTTCCGTGCTGCCCTGAAGGGTAATAGATTGATTCTTATCATTTATCACCAACACTTCTTAAAGCCAGACCGACAGCGACCCCGGCCTGGGGAGCCATGTAGCTCAAGTAAGCGGGATCGAAAACCTTTTCATTGATTTGAAGATTTGCGAAAGGATTCAATTCCTCTATCGGAATATCCGTTTCCATTTCCATGTACTTGAGGAAACCGGGAATTCTATAGGCCCCTCCGCTTATCAGGATTTTCTCAATTCTCTCATCCGGATATGTAGTTGAAAGAAAGTCGAGAGCCCGTTTTATTTCCTGGACCCAGCCTGCGACTACCGTAGTAAAGATCTCCTCCAGGGCCTCTTTGTCCTTCTCAAGCTTTGTTCCGCCTAATTTTATCTTTTCTGCTTCCTCAAAGGATAAATCGAATTTTGCCATGATAGCCTCGGTAATCTGTGAGCCACCATATGATGAGTCTCTCGTGAAGATGGAAATCCCGTCCTTAATCGCATTTATGCCCAGTTCCTCAGCTCCAACGTTTATTATGGCGTAACAACCGGATGTTTCCTCCGAACTCATCTCAAAGGCATTTTGGAGGGCAAAGGCGTCCACATCCATCACCACCGGATTAAGGCCGGAAAGATGTATCAAGCTTTCGAAATCTTCGATAATATCCTTCTTGGCAGCGACAAGCATAACATCCATAAGGTCCGATTCCTTTTTATTCTCTTCCTCTCCCTCTTCCTCTTCTTCCTCGGGCTCCTCCTGGCTCTTCAGGATCTCATAGTCGAGATTTACATCACTTATATCAAAGGGAATATATTGTTCGGCCTCCTCCTGAATACTTGATTCAAGCTCAGATTCCGCTCTTTTTGTGATGCTTATCTTTTTTACGATTACAGAGAAGCCCGATATGGAGGTAGCAACGTTCTTGTTTTTCACGTCGAGATTTTTATACAGAGTCCTTATCGCAGACGCAGCCATCTCCATCTCCTTAATGGATCCCTCCACGATGGCATCCTTCGGTAAACCGATGATTCCGAAGTTCTTCAGGATCATTCCCTTTTTACTGTTATCAATCTCCACCAGCTTGATGGAATGGGACCCGATGTCCAATCCTACCAACTGATTCTTTTTAGGCACAGGCATAGTTAGTCCCCATTTTAGTCTTCAATAAAGACTTTCCTCTTATCGGTGAGGTCATAACCAAGGGCTAGGATTATTTTCCTCTTCGTTTCCATGCGACAGCTTTTTCCTTTTTCAATCCTGTCTATCGTCAAAGATGAAACCCCAGCCTTTCGTGCCAATTCGGCCTTGCTCATTAAGAGCTCTTCCCGGATCTTTTTTACAATATTTCGACCCAATTTCTCCTCCGAATTATTTGGTTACCACAATTATTAGAAATTTTTTGGGTCTTTATCATATATATATGGTATGATTTGTCAAGCATTTTTTATTAAATTAATCAAAATTAATATAATTTCTATATATATCGTATATAATAATATAAATTAACACTACATATTGTATGCTTTTTTCATTTCAGCATGACATAAACACATTATAGGGTCCTACAGGAATGATCAATAATTTGAATCGATACGGGATTCACGATAAAAGAGGTAACAAATTCATTCATTTTGAAAAAGTAAAAAAAATCAAAATATCAATATGTTGTGGCTTTTATTAGCAGATGGTTATGAAATCGTTATAAAAATAACTTTACACTTTAGGGATATTCGTATAAAGGATTACACCTTTCATGAATACATTTAAGAGCCTGGGGGACCCGGAAGTAGAAAGAAAAGGCCTAGGGTATAAAGTATAAAGAAAAAACAAAAGAGAGTATCTGTGGACTCTATATGATAGGTCAGCGTAAAGCCATCACCCGGAGGGATTTTTTGGAGGAAAAAAAACTAACAAATAAGATCAAAAAGAAGAGTACATTCAGGGAATACGCGGAGGCCGCAGCCGTTGCGGTCCTTCTTGCCCTTATTATACGCACGTTTGTTGTCCAGGCCTTCAAGATACCATCCGGTTCAATGAAGCCCACCCTTCTCATCGGTGACCATTTACTTGTCAATAAATTCATATACGGTCTTAGAATCCCTTTGATTGACCGGTTTATCATACAGTTTAAAAAACCCATGAGAGGTGATATAATCGTGTTCAAATGGCCGGAAGATGAGAGCCTGGATTTTATTAAGCGGGTAATCGGGATCGAAGGCGACATTATTGAGGTTAAGGGAGAGGACCTGTATATTAACGGAAAGAGGATTAAAACACGATTTGTTGAAAAATATAGCGATAATAGAATTTCCAGCGCCGATGAGTACGTTGAAGAATTAGGAGGAGTTAAGCATTTTATATTGGATGAACCCGATAAAAATGAGAACAGCGTGTTCGGGCCCTATACTGTTCCAAAAAACTCTGTTTTTGTTATGGGGGATAACAGGGATAACAGTCAGGATAGCAGATACTGGGGGTATGTCTCTCTGAACAAGATTAAGGGGAAGGCCCTGATTATCTATTGGTCCTGGCCGCACTGGAACAGATTCTTTAACATTATAAGATAAGTAGTGTCCATCCAGAAACAGCCAATTTCTGGATGGAGCTTTCAACCGTCAGCAGCCAGCCAAGTCTTTGTTTTTGATTTCTTTTGCTGTCAGTTGATTGTTGAATGCTGATAGCGCGTCCGTCCTCGTCCGACGCCATTGGCTATGGCCGATGGTGTCCGCAGGAGCATGTCGTAGAAACGCGGAGGTCCCGCTTTGGCGGGGCTAGGGAGGATGGAAATCCAAAAACGTTTGTTTATAGATGAGCACTGCTTCGTAATGCGCAACCTTTTCATTCCTTGACAACTATTCGTTGTGAACGTTTGAGGCGTTCTAAAAGTTCCGTCAAGAATGAGTTCTCCGGGGTGACATGGATTACATTCATCAGGTGCTTGGCGAAAAGCGGGTGGACATCGCCCAAATTGAGAAAATCCTGAGGGAAAGTATAAATGAGAAAGATATAACATGTCACGGAAGTCGGAAAAATTTTCTTAGTATGGGCCTCGATGATGACCAGGCCCTTATGCTGCTCGCCCTTTACAAATCAAGTGTGAAATATCATTACAACCTTTCCCATGATAGCCTCATTCACCTCTTTCACCTCGCCGGAAAAAGAGATGACGGGGCCCCTCTGAAAAATCTCTTCAAATACCCCTTTTTCATTATCAAGACAGGATGGCTTTATGAGCACGCGCCGTCTTTTCTGTTCTATAATAAGGGCAGTTCGGAAGAAGTAGATGAATTTATTATTAAATTCGCCGCACAATACGAATCGCAATTTCTGAGACATAAGGGTTTTCCTGATACCTGGAAGAAGGTGGAAAATCCAAGGAGAGTAAAGGCCGTCACCTTCTGGGAAAATAAGGTCATTGATCCGGTTACCATGATAGAAAAGGTGGCTAAAGATAACATCGAAGGTCTTGAGCTCAGTATCGATTTCCATCCATTCAACTATACGAAAATCCTTCCTGAAGAGCTGTTCCCTGAAAAGAGGGAAGAGATTCGGACAGCCTGCCTGAAGACCGGCATCCGGATCGATATCCATTCGCCCATTGTCGGCCCATACGCTCCCTTTCCCGATCCCAAACTTGGCAAACAGCTCTTCTATAATCCCATTGAATGTTATGAGCTGATGTGCGAGACAATTCACCTGGCCAAAGAGATCGGAGCCGGTTCGGTGGTTATTCACCTGATAGATGACTCGAATCTTTCAAAAATCGCCGATCTCGTTACCCAGGCGAGCGGCAGCGATGTCAGGGTTACCATTGAAAATTATTGCCAGACGGAAAAGGCCCTGGATTCGGAGTTTTTTATCGCTGCTGTTGAAAAGATTTCACGTACCCTTCCTTATGAAATAAAGAGGAAAAATTTTGGAATTACTCTGGATGTCGGGCACCTCAATATTGAGGGTGAAGATCCATTGACGGCCGCTGAAAAGATAGGGAATTGGTGCTTTACCAATGGCATTTACCTGCGCCTTCATGCTACCGACAACTACGGGAAATTGCTGTTTAGCCCCCCCGCTTATAGTGCCGACGTGCATGGTAACGTATCAGGGCGGGGGATTAATAACCAGGCAATTATCAAACTCCTTCGAAGTATCGGGCATCATTTCGATGTAATTGCGGAACAGATCAAGCCTTTAACTTCAGAAGATATCGGGACTATCCACGAGGCACAATCCTTTCCGCTGGAATTAACCTACGATGAATATATCAGAAGGGGAGAGAATCTGTTATCGAATCTCAAGATGGAAGCCCTTATTACGCCCGAGATAGCCGCGGAAAAGGCCTATCAATTCCTGGCAGGAATGGAAGGGGTTCCGGCGTTGAGGGAGCATCTTGTCTATAGAAAAATTCAGGACAAAAAGTACCTGTCCGTTGATGAGGTGAAAAGGATATCCCTCGAATTTATGCGGATGCCACGGGAATACAAACAAAACATGATTGACTATCTTGACGACCTGCTTCTTCCCATACAGACCGAGAGCGGTGCCCTTCAAAAGAATGAGCTTGACCTGATATGCCAGAACATAAGCGGGGCCTTATTCGGAACCATAAATAGTGAACATCTCGAACGAATTTTTTCGGAAACAAAGGTCTGCGCGGAAGGGGATGTCATTTGCGAGCAGGACTCCGCCGGAGAGGAAATGTATCTTGTAAAGAGCGGAGAAGTAATCGTATCGGTGAACGGGTCACTTTTAGCCCGTCTTGGACCCGGTGAGATATTCGGAGAGATAAGTCTCTTTTATAATGTCAGGAGGACCGCAACGATCAGGGCCGCCAAGGATAATACAACCCTCGGTATCCTGAACCGGAACAGGTTCAGAACCCTTTTGGAAAACAGCGAGCCTTACAGCTATGATTTAATATACCGGCTCTATCATATCCTGCCCGACAGATTGAGAAATCTGAATGATAAGTATAAGACCGCTATAGAGGCCTTGAAGCTTATTGCGAACGGCGATTTACAAAAAGAACATCTGATTAAGCATATTGAGTCAAGACCAACGTCTAACATACAACTCAGGCTTACCGAAGAAGAGGTCCTCTCCGTATTCAGGGATCTGAAAAATGTCGATAGGGATCAGCTTATCTTTACCGAAGGAGACAGTGCCGACGGAGCCTATTATATTCTGGAAGGCAGGGCAAAGGCGGTTACCCATTCTTCTGATTCCCATGAGATCGAGCTCGGCGAAATCGGTGAAAGCGAGGTCTTCGGAGAGATGGCCCTGATAGACAACAAGCCACGATCCGCCAGTATTTTGACAGTAACTCCCTGCAAAATAGCCTATATTGATAAGAACAGGTTTAATGAATTCATTACATCCCGCTCAGATCTATCTTTCAGATTTATGGCCTTTATCTGCCTGTCGCTTTTCCGGCGCATCCTCCGGCTGGACAGGGATTATGCGGATATAAAAAACGTGTTCAAATAATCGAATTCTCAGGGTACCGAAAATCCTTTATTCGCCTTCGCCAGAATACCCTGCAGCTTGTTGTAGCAAAGCGGAAATCCCGCTGGTTTCTGTGGGGCTGCAGGGATGATCAGTCTTTGTCAAAGGCTTCGACCTGACATGATGGTATGGTGACCCGCCGAAGCTCAAAGAGCGAAGGCGGGTTGGCTTCTGATCTTTACCGCCATTGCGACGGTTTCCTTAATTTCATCATCAATAATATCCATTTCCTGGACTTTATCGATATCGACGAACTTGGCGTCACTGATATCGGAAGCGGCCTTTAACCGCCCTTTGACAAACCATCCCCAGTAATCGGCGATCACGTAGTGAAATCGAACCCTTTTTCCCCTGTCCATCAGTATCTTATCAAGGAGTCTGACAAGGCCTCCGACTTCAATCTCTATCGATACCTCCTCGAGTATCTCTCGTCCGAGGGCCTGGATCAGGGTTTCGCCCAATTCGACGGCCCCTCCCGGAAGACTCCATTGCCCGAGTCCGGGGGATTGGGCCCGCCGGACAAGCAATATGGAATGCTCCTTAAAAACAATCCCGCCTACACCTATTATGGGACGATCGGGATATTCCCTTTTTATGCTATTCTCCATCTATCTTCTCCCTGTTTGAAACGAATGTTTTTATCGAAATATGAACATGAGTTCCTACCCATACATTTTTTTTAAAGATGCGTCCATATATGATTATCTTTATGATTGAATTACCTTTATATCGGTCTTATTTTAAAAAACATGTGACCGGCCCAAAGTTCGTTGGTTTCCATATTTAATTGATAAAAGATGTCCATTATTTGATCCCATAGGGTTATATTGATATTTAGAAGTTGACTTTTATGATTAGACCTATTTTAATACAGAACTTTTCACCAGAATCGAAATACAAAAAGGAAGGAAAACAGATATGAATACCAAGACGAATACGATTGAAGGAAATGAGGCCGCCGCTTACGTGGCCTATGCCATGAGCGAGGTAGCCGCCATATATCCGATCACTCCTTCAAGTACGATGGGTGAATATTGTGATGAATGGGCCGCTCACGGCAGGAAAAACATCTTCGGGCAGGTCGTGAAGGTAGTGGAGATGCAGTCCGAAGCCGGCGCGGCCGGTGCCGTCCACGGGGCCCTTTCCGCAGGCGCCCTGTCTACGACATTCACGGCTTCCCAGGGCCTGCTCCTTATGATTCCAAATATGTACAAGATTTCAGGCGAGATCATGCCGACCGTTTTTCATGTTTCGGCCAGGGCCGTCTCAAGTCATGCCCTTTCCATTTTCGGAGACCATTCGGACGTTAACGCGGTCAAGCAGACAGGTTTTGCCCTTCTTTCGTCGGCATCTGTTCAGGAGGTAATGGATTTGGCCCTTGTCGCCCATCTGGCAAGCATTCGAGCGAGCCTGCCTTTTGTCCATTTCTTTGACGGCTTCAGGACTTCCATGGAGATCCAGAAGATTGAAATGATTGATTACGAGGATATGGCACGCTTCGTGGACTGGGACGCCATCGAGGATTTCAGGAGCCGCTGCCTCAATCCTGAATACCCCCAGTTGAGGGGCACGGCCCAGAACCCGGACATATTCTTTCAGATCAGGGAGGCCTTGAATCCCTTCTACGCCAGGATCCCCTACATCGTCCAGGAGGAGATGGGGAAGGTGGGCGAGCTTACGGGCCGTTCCTATAGCCTTTTTGATTACGTGGGCGATCCCGAGGCTGAGAGGGTCGTTGTATCAATGGCATCATCCTGCGATGTCCTCGAAGAGACAGTCAATTACCTGAACAAAATAGGTGAGAAGGTGGGTCTCTTAAAGGTACGCCTCTACCAGCCCTTTTCAAGGGAGCACTTTTTCAGGGCCCTGCCGGCCACGGCCAGGAAGCTGGCCATCCTTGACAGGCTGAAGGTCCCGGGAGGCTTGGGCGAGCCCCTTTATCAGGATGTGTGCACGGTCTTTGAGGAGAGGTCGGACAAGCCCTTTATCACTGGCGGAAGGTACGGCCTGGGGAGCAAGGACTTCACCCCTGCCA
>CAYTUL010000121.1:0-9471 GCA_964441135.1 uncultured Desulfobacteraceae bacterium
GGACAAGGAAACCGTCCGGAACCCGATTAATCCGGTCACCGTGACTCATCCACACGCTTTCCTCCTCTAATTTATCAAACCCGTAGAAGAGGTCATGGTCATCCTGAATATTTATCCGGGCGCTTCCATATTCACGGTCTTCCGCCTTTGCCACCTGACCCCCAAGAATATAGGTCAGCCATTGCATTCCATAACATATACCTAAGACCGGAAGATCAAGATCGAGAATGCTCCTGTTCGCCATGGGCGCTTCCCTGTCATAGACATTCGCCGGTCCTCCCGAAAGGATAAGCCCCCTGGGAGAGAATTCCTTGATCCTCTGGATATCGATATTATAGGGATGAATCTCACAATACACCTGGGCCTCACGCACCCTTCTGGCGATAAGCTGGGTGTACTGGGATCCAAAATCCAGTATGAGTATCTTATTCTCGTAAATATCTTCTGTCATTATTCCATCCTGTAGTTCGGGGCCTCCTTGATGATATCCACGTCATGGACATGGGCCTCTTTAAGGCCCGCGCCGGTCACCTGCATGAATCGCGGTTTTTTCTGAAGTTCATCGATATTTTTGCATCCTAAATAACCCATTCCTGATCTCAGACCGCCGATAAGCTGATAAGCGACGGCTGCCAGGGAACCGCGATAGGGAACTCTTCCCACAATACCCTCGGGGACCAGATCCCTCTCCATTTCCACCTCTACCTGGAAATAGCGGTCCTTGCTGCCTTCTTTCATGGCCTCGATGGATCCCATTCCTCTGTAAACCTTGTATGTCCTCCCCTGAAAAAGAATCGTCTCACCCGGGCTCTCCTCGGTGCCCGCAAACAGGCTTCCGACCATAATGGAATCCGCTCCGCCTGCTAAGGCCTTTGTAATATCACCCGAATATTTTATTCCTCCGTCCGCAATGAGGGGGACTCCATGCTTTTTGGCCTCCTCCGCACAATCCATGATAGCGGTCATCTGGGGAACCCCGATGCCTGCTATGACCCTTGTTGTGCATATGGATCCGGGACCTACGCCGACCTTTACACCATCAGCCCCCTCTCCTATCAGTGTCCTCGCGCCCTCAGCCGTTGCAATATTTCCCGCTATGAGCTCCGTGTCAGGATACTTCTGCTTTATCCACTTTACCGTTTGAATGACCCCTTCCGAATGGCCGTGGGCCGTGTCAACGACCAGAACGTCAACATCCGCCTCGATAAGTTTCTCGATCCTCCTCTCTATATCGGTACCGACACCAACCGCGGCGCCGACCCTTAGACGGCCAAGATCATCCTTGCAGGATTTCGGATATTTCCTAATCTTTTCTATATCCTTAATGGTGATAAGACCTTGCAGTTTTCCATCGTCATCCACAACGAGGAGCTTTTCGATTCTCCTGTCATGGAGTATAGACTTGGACTCTTCGAGAGTAATTCCGACCTTTGCCGTTGCCAGGTTATCCTTTGTCATTACTACTTCTACTCTTTGATCCATATCCGTTGCGAACCGGAGATCCCGGTTGGTTATTATGCCGACCAGATTGCCTTCCTTCACAACCGGCACCCCCGATATTTTGTACCTGTTCATTATCTCCAACACCTCATGGATCTTTCTGTCCGGTTCTATGGTTATGGGATTAACAATCATGCCGCTTTCTGATTTTTTTACTTTTTCCACTTCAAGGGCCTGCCTCTCAATACTCATGTTTTTATGGATGAAACCCAGGCCGCCCTGTCTCGCCATGGTTATGGCCGTCGCGGATTCGGTCACGGTATCCATGGCCGCACTCACCAGTGGTATATTTAATAGGATTTTCTTCGTCAGCCTCGTTCGTACATCAACCTGATCCGGCAGGGTAGCAGACCTGTCCGGAATCAGAATAAGGTCATCAAAGGTGAATCCGAATCTGATATTGCTTCTATCCATTTTCTTCCCCCTCTAAATAGGATATCAGAATGCCTTCAAGGATATCCGAATAACTTGCCTTCAATGTGTTTAAATGAAAAAAATTTAATATTTGAATGACAACGGCTGTTCCCGCAAGGATAACCCCCGCCCTTCCGGGATCGAGTCCGGGCAGTTTTAATCGTTCAGGAAGGCTAAGGGACTTCATACCTGCAAAGATATCTTCGATCCGGTTCCGGGCGAGGGTCAGCCCGTTCACTTTTTCAGGGGTTATATCCTGTATATCCATATGATTCGCCATCGCCGCGAGGGTTGTGATCGTTCCCCCGGAACCAATCAGGTTCGCCGTGTTTTTCAAATATTTTTCATGGGGAAGCGAATCTTTAAGCAGTCTGTCCGTATGTTCTATCAGGGCCCTTAAACTTTCCTCGCCGGGAGGATCGGAGTGCAAAAACCGCCGGGTCAGTTCCAGGGCACCCAGTGGAACGGATCTGTATTCTTCATCATTCTTCCCCCCTGCAATAAATTCGGTCGTCCCTCCCCCGAGATCGAATATCACAAATGTCCCGGTGATCGCCTGGTTGTGCAACACACCCATGCCGGTCAGGCGTGCCTCTTCTTCTCCGGAAATTACCGGGACATGGATACCTGTTCTATCATAGATAAGACGAAGAAAATGATCGCGATTTGATGCCTTTCTAACGACACCGGTCGATACGGCGAGGATTTCATCGGCTCCATAGTCCCTGGCCGTCAGAGAAAAATCCTCAAGGGCCGCAAGGGTCCTGTTCATCGCCCCGGTACCAATCGCATCCTTTTCATTATCTTTGAAATCCTCTGAAAGATGGATATAGGCCCTTTTTCTGGTAAGCGTGTTGAAAAGCCTCTTCGATTTCTCCCTTTCTGCTATCAGGAGCCTCGCCGTATGAGACCCTAAATCTATGGCGGCAATATTTCGACCCCTAACGGATAAAGGGCGATGCGTTTTATTCATCATGAAATATCATTGGTATTAAAAGAATCGAGGTCCGCATTCTGCATCCCGTCAGAAGGATTGTTTCGGAAAGTTATCAGAGGCAAAGTTCTTTTTCAAGGGCTAAATGGGTGAGATCTTATTAAGAATCAGACACCGTGGCTTATTCTGCCCGAGTCCAATATATATCTGTCCTGTTCTTTCTCTAACGAGTAGATTTTTTCCATAAGTATTTTAAGGTCTTCATCTTTGATCTTTAATTCCTTATCATTCTGGCACGGGCGAAATTCGACCTCCCTGTATTTTTTCTTTAACTTCTTCATCTCTTTCTTGATCTTTTTTAATCTTTTTTGGGCTGCTTTGTCTACCATGGAATCCTTCCTCCGCAAGGTGAAAATTCCAATTGCGCCGACATACTCAAGAACATGAAAGCACCCTGATCCCGTGACCGGTATTTACACTCTATATTATACTACAAATATATCTCATTTATTTTTCATTGACAAGAGTCTCCCATTATCTTAAGAGGATCAGGCCTGAAACACGCCCCTCCGGCGAAGAACCTGATCCTGGAGAACAGGGCACGCATGCATACCCCTTTGTATCGGATTCAACGGCCCACGAAAGGGCAACAGAAGGCGAGATCTCGGATGTCCCATGTAATAGGAATGGATATCGGCTCTTCCCACTCGAAGGGTATCATCATGAGCGGCCGTAACCCAGTCGCCTCCTACGATTGTCCTTCAGGGGGCGATTTGAAGGGTGTCGGCGAGAAGGTGAGACAGAAGCTCCTTTCTCTCGCCGGCCTGTCCGGTGAGGATATTGATTACACCCTTGTCACAGGATATGGATCCAAGCAGATCCCTTTTGCCTCGGAAACCCGCTCTGACATCTCATGTCATGGAAAGGGCGTTCACTTTTATTTTCCCTCCGTCAGGACCGTCGTGGATGTCGGCGATCTAAACAGCAAGGTCTTCAGGATTGATGAAAAGGGCGACATTCTGAAGTTCCTTTCAAGCGGGAATTGCGCCGGAGGAAGCGGCAGGGTCTTAAAAGTTATAGCCAAGATACTTCAAATGCGGGTGGAAGAGATCGGGGAACTCTCCCTGAGATCCCGAAAACCGGTTGATTTCAATACGGGATGCGTGGTCTTCGCAGAATCCGAAGCAGTCTCGAGGATAGCTGACGGAACCCCCAAGGAAGACCTGGTAGCCGGTATTCACAGGGCCCTCGCGGCCCAGCTTAAAGGGCTCGCAGAAAGGCTGGTTATTGAAAGGGATCTATCCCTGGTGGGCGGAGGAGGAAGGGACGCGGGACTTGTGAAGGCATTGGAAGATCTAACAGGTCTCGAGATATTCCTGCCCCCTGATCCACTCATGACGGCGGCACTCGGGGCCGGACTCCTTGCATGGGAAAGGGTATCCTAGGGCGGATCAGGGGATCGGATATTCATTTGTAGGAAAGAAATCTTTTTGTTATGATGGGATCTGTCTTCACGATGACAGCCGAAGATAATGAAAAAAGGAGATCGAAGGAATGGATGCCGACAACAGGTTGATCTTGTCAAAGATTAATGACTACTACAACGACTACGGGCAACGGGCGCGTGAACTGAAACAGGAAGGGAAAAAGATTATCGGATATATCTGCTCCTTCGTGCCGGTCGAGATGATAACGGCGGCCGGATGTGTCCCTTTCCGAATAAGAGGCGATATCGGGGAGCCGATCACCAGGGGAGATACCCTGCTGGAGACGATCGTATGCCCTTTCATTCGAAGCTGTTTTGACCTCGCAATGAAGGGCAGGTATGATTTTCTGTCAGGAATCGTCATACCCCATGCCTGTGACAGTATGACCAGGAGCTACAGCACCTGGTCCTATTCCCTGGATCTTCCCTATTCACACTTTATCAATATACCCTCCGTGGTAAAAGAGTCGTCATTTGAGTTCTTTCATGAAGAACTCGGGACCTATAAAAAATCCCTCGAAGCATACACAGGAAGGGAAATAACCCCCAATGATATTGAGAATGCCATAAGACTGCATAATTCCTACCGTGAAAAGGTCCGGGCTATTTATGAGTACAGGAAACCGGATCCGCCCATGATCTCAGGAGTTGAATTGATGAAGATCCTGACCGTGGGTACGAGCCTGCCCGTTGAAGAGGCCCTTTCACTCTTTGATGAGGTGCTGGAAGGACTCTCCCGGCAAAAGGAGTCTCCCTTGAAAAAGGGCCCCCGAATCCTGATCGACGGGGCCTGTCTGGATAACATCGAATTAGCCAATATCCTCGAGGAAAGCGGCGCAAATGTAGTTGCTGATACCATCTGCAACGGCACCAGGGATTCGTTCCCACTGGTGGAGGAAGGCGGTGATCCAATTCATGCCCTTGCCCGGCGTTATCTTGATAAGATCAACTGCCCTAAGACCTACAGGGATAACAAGTCCGGTTCCTTTGAGGACGATATTCGCTACCGTTTCGGAGATATCGGTAAATTCGCCCGGGATTTCAAGGTCGACGGAGCCGTGCTCTATGTTTACAGGTACTGCGATCCCTTCGGGTTTGAAGTGCCGGCGAGAAAGGCCTTTTACAAGTCTATCAATATCCCGCTCCTCTATCTGGAAACTCAATATTCCACGGGGACAATCGGCCAGCTCAGAACGAGGATTCAGGCATTTCTCGAGATGATCGGTTGAATCGGATGCCGTGAAAAGGAGGATTTTTAAAGATGGCTGAAGAACAAGAGAAAAAACATAAAAAGAGAAGGACCGCGACCCGGGCGGCCGCTTCCATCGGCCCCATGGTCAAGGGATTTTTCGCCGATGCCCTGAAGGCAAGGGAAGAGGGAAATAAAAAGTTAGCCTATACCTTTATCGTGTGCAACCATGAAGAGATCCTGCATGCAATGGATGTTATTCCGATCTGGACAGAAAACTTTGCCGGCATCTGCGGAGCCAAGAGAGACGCGGAACGGTTTCTCCAGCGAGCGGAATCTTTAGGGTTTTCAAGGTCCCTGTGCACCTACGCCCTTTGCGGCCTTGGTTTTGACCAGTGGCGGGAAGAATTAGGAGAGATGCCGCCCGATTCCCCCTGGGGAGGACAGGTGAGGCCCGATTTCATGATTTCCACGGGCCAGATCCTCTGCGACCCGAGGACCAAATGGTATCAGGCCTGCCAGCAGTACATGCCGGACGTGCCCATATATGATATGGATCTACCCTATCCCCTCTATGATCCGAAAAGGGACCATCGGGAGGTCTGGGGCTATTATCACAAATATATTGTCAAGGAATTTCGCGGCCTGATCTCTTTCCTTGAAGAGCACACGGGAAAGAAGATGGACTATGACCTGCTGGGCGAGCTTGTGGATCTAAGCGACCGGACCTGGAATCTCATCGAAGAGACCTATGATCTGAGGGCGGCCGTTCCATGTCCCATGGGCACGGGAGATGCCATGAATACCATGGTTCCCATCAATTTTAAAATGGCCACCCAGGAGGCCTATGATTTCTTCTTGGATCTCAAGGCCGAGCTTGAAGCAAAGATCGCTCGGAAAGAGGGTGTTGTTGAGGAAGAGAAATACAGGATCCTGTGGGGAGGCGGGCTGCCCTCATGGTTCGCACTAAGTGATTTTAATTATTTCAACAGCAAAGGCGCTGTCTTTCCGGCCGAGACAACATACCGGATGGTGGCTCCCATCGCAGACATGGACCTCCCGGAAACGGATGATCCCGTCGAGCACTTAGCCTGGAGGTGGCTGGGTTTCTGGACATACTGGTATGACAGGGCAAGGCAACGTCCGGGCAGTGAACCGGACGTGGAGCACCTGATCAACTATATTGAGAGATATAAGATCGACGGCATTGTCATGCATGAGGCCTTCTCCTGCAGGACCTGGCATGTCGGATTGATATGGCAGCTCCACCAGCTCGCGAAGATCTATAAACCGATTCCCGTTTTGTCCCTGGGCCGGCAAGATAAGGAGGTCACGCAGAGAGAACTCCCTTCCCTGGTCCTGGAGAGTGACATCATAGATATAACCTCCTATTCCGAGGTGGACACGAGAAACAAGATCGATGCCTTTATCGAAACCCTGGAATCCGTTAAAAAGAATAAAGCAGATTAATACGGGTTCCCATGGCGGCCTATTTCGCAGGTATCGATATCGGTTCAACCATGACCAAGGCGATAATCCTTGATAAAGGGATTATCGCTTCTGTTATCGGGCCCACGGGACCCGAACACAGGACAATGGCCAATATGGTCATGCAGGAGGCCCTGGATCAGGCCGGAATCCCCTTCTCTTCCATTACCTATATCGTGTCAACCGGATATGGGAGAATCAATGTGCCCTTTGCCGATAAACAGGTCACCGAGATCAGTTGTCATGCAAGGGGTGTTTTTTATCTTTTTCCCGGGGCGGGGACGATTATCGATATCGGTGGGCAGGACAGTAAAGCCATCCTAATCGGTCCCGGGGGAAAACCCACGGATTTCATAATGAATGACAAATGCGCCGCCGGAAGCGGGCGTTTTATTGAAGTGATCGCGGATACCCTTGGACTCAGATTAGAGGATATGGGGGACCTTTCCCTTGAAAGCAGGAACCCGGCAAACATCAGCAGCATCTGTACCATATGGGCCCAGCAGGAAGTCGCGGAGAGCCTTGCCCGGGGAGTGGCCATTCCCGATCTGGTAGCCGGCATTCACAGGTCCCTTGCGGACAGGATAATCGGGATGGTCAGGCGTCTTCAGATAAAGGAGGAGGTTATCATCACGGGCGGGGGCGCGAAAAACAAGGGACTGGTTCAGGCCCTGGCACGACAGATCGGCCATGAGGTCTTTATCCCTGATAACCCCCTTATCACCGGTGCCCTCGGCGCGGCGCTTCTCGGAAAGGAATTACGGGAGAAGGCCGAAGCAAGCAATACTCCCCTGAAAACCAGGGAGCGTATCCTGGAGAAGGTCAAGATTCTCTAAGGTATCTTTCTCCCTTTACAAAATAGAAAAGGCCTCCCCCGGCCAGGAAAAGAATGGCAATAGCCATGATGCTCACCCGCGAAGTGGTGTTGCTGCTGTAACCGATACTCCTGACCAGCAGACCGACTCCTCCCATGAAGACAGGGCCGAGAATAACCGCAAATTTTCCTAACATGTTATAAAATCCAAAATATTCCGCGGACTTCGCAACAGGTATAATCGTGGCGTAAAATGAGCGGCTAAAGGCCTGGATCCCACCCTGCACCAGTCCGATGATAACGGCAAGGATATAAAATTCCACCTTTTTCTGCATGAACGCGCCCCACAGGCAAACAAACATGTATACGGCAATTGCCAGGAAGATAGCCCCTTTTGTGCCTGCCTTTCTGCCAAGGTAAATGAATCCGAAGGTCGACGGGAATCCCACAAATTGAGTGATCAAGAGGGCCATAATCAGATCATTGGGTTCAAATCCAATGGAGATCCCGTAATCCACGGCCATACGGATGATGGTGTCCACCCCGTCTATGTAGAGCCAGTAGGCCCCGAGGAAAAGAAAAATGTTCTTGTGGGATCGGACTTCCCGGAATGTCTCTTTTAATTGAGAAAACCCTGCCGTAACAATATCCCGCCCTGATTGATGCACTTTTATGCCTGGTTCCTTCACGAACAGGAATAACGGAATCGAGAAAAGGGCCCACCATATCCCCACGGAAAGGAAAGAAAATCTGACAGACTCCCCTGAATCCGCGAAACCAAACAATTCGGGGCGCAATACCATCCACACATTTAAGGCGAAAAGGATACCTCCTCCTAAGTATCCTGCCGAGAAACCCAGCGCGGAAACGGAATCTAAATTATCCTCGGACGCCACACCGGTAATCAACGCATCATAAAAGATATTGCCGCCGGAAAATCCAACCGTGGCCAGGACATAGACAAGCACTGCTACCTGCCAGTTACCCTTTGAAACGAGGTAGAGGGCTGAAGTCATGACCACGCCCATATAGGCAAAAAACAGTAAAAATTTTTTCTTTGAGGCTCCCCTGTCGGCGATTGCCCCAAAAAGGGGTGCTAACAGCGCAATGATGAGGCCGGTAATGGAGTTTGCCAGCCCCAGCCTCGCGGTACTCACGGTGACATCGGTCCCATGACTCCAGAACATCTTAAAAAATACAGGGAAGAAACCGGCCATTACCGTGGTGGCAAAGGCGGAATTTGCCCAGTCGTACATGCACCATCCGAAGATTTCTCTCCTGATTTCAATCCCCATTTCTTGGAATCCTGTAGCTTTTCTTCATGAACTTTATTATTTGATATTGTCACAATTTACCAAAAAGCTAAACAAAACAAGCATTTTGGCATAATTATTGCTATATTGCCTTAATATCTTGTTCCGAAATAGGATTATTCGTGGATAATCGCGGATCCTATTTCAAAATTGAATATGCCGATGATAATTTCGACCGGACTCCTTTGTCAAGAAAACCAGATTAGATAATAATGACAGATACATCCGTAAACTCTCATGAAACTTCGCTTAAGGACCTGATCACCAGATTGATCTCCGTAATCGGGGAAAAAGATTCCTATATGAGAGGGCATTCGGAACGGGTTGCCACGA
>CAYTUL010000122.1:0-9388 GCA_964441135.1 uncultured Desulfobacteraceae bacterium
GTCATCAGCCCATTCTAACGGAGGGGGGTCACAAGGGCATTATATGCAATGGGGAAATCTATAATTTTCAGGATCTCAGAGAAGATCTTTCTTCGAGATACACCTTTAGGACAAGATCGGACACGGAGGTCATTCTCAATCTCTTTCAGGATAAAGGACAGGAATGCGTCAAGGAACTGGATGGGATGTTCGCATTCGCGGTCTTTGACGGGGATGATTTCATGATGGCAAGGGACCCGATCGGGATAAAACCCCTCTATTACGGCTATAAAAATGACAATCTCTATTTCAGCTCGGAACTGGGTGCCATGAGTCTTGCCGGTCTGGATGAAGTCCATGAATTTCCCTCCGGCCATTATTATACGCCCGAAGAAGGTTTTGTGGAGTTTTACAGGACACCCGGCATTGAAGATCACATTCTTACGGATATCGATGAAGCGGGCAAGCGGATTCGCGAAACCTTTATCAAAGCGGTCAAGAAAAGACTGTTAGCGGATCCGGAGGTTCCGGTCGGATCATTTTGCAGCGGGGGGCTTGACAGCAGTCTTGTCGCGGCCATTGCCGCGGATGAGATCCCCCATCTTCATACATTCGTTGTGGGGATGGAAGATGAAAAGGGTGACGTCAGTGATGACGTGAAGGCGGCGCGGATAGCGGCGGATCACATTGGTTCCACCCATCATGAGTTGATTTTCACCGAGGACGAATACTATGAGGCCCTGCCTGTCGTTATCAAAAAGTTGGAGAGCTACGACCCCTCACTTGTTCGCTGCGCCATACCCTGCTATTTCACATGCAAACTCGCAGCGGATTATGTGACGGTCGTTCTCACCGGCGAGGGAGCCGACGAGCTTTTTACGGGCTATCACTATATGAAGCATTTTCCTGCGGATAAGCTCAACCTGGAGGCGCGACGCTGCATAGGAAACCTTCATAATATAAACCTCCAGCGGGCCGATCGTATGGGAATGCTCTTCAGTCTTGAACTGAGAGTCCCTTTTCTCGATGTGGCCTTGGTGGATCTCTCCATGAAGATTCCCTCGGAATTAAAAATAAGAAAGCATCATGGCGCGAAGATCGAAAAATGGATCCTGCGCAAGGCATTTGAGGGTACCGGATATCTGCCCGACGAGATCCTGTGGCGATACAAGGTCCAGTACACCCAGGGTGCCGGCTGTGAGAGCCTCGGAGAGAAACTGGCCCATAAGGAGATGAGCGAAGATGAGTATCGGAGGATAAAGGCGGAAAATCCCATGGCGACCATAAACAGCAGGGAGGCGGCCTATTATTATAAGATTTTTCGCCGGTTTCACCCTCAGGATTCAATCTTAGGTTCCATTGGAATCTGGACCGGCTTTGATTTCTCGGAGGAGAGAGAAAGGGTTCGGGGTACGGTGGATGGAGATCTGAAACATGACCATGGAAGCGGCCGGGAGAAAGAGATTCACAGCAAGAAGGCCGCCTGATTTATAAGAGAACATAAGAGAGCCCGATCGCCGGGCACTCTTTACACAATAATAAATCATTAGTACACAAGGAGGATTCCTATTATGGCAATACCATCATATTGCAGATACATTATCATAGGCGCAGGGATGCACGGCCTGAGCACCGCCTATCACCTCGCAAAGGAGCTAAGGACCAGGGGTCGCGGTTCCGGAAAAGATATCCTGGTTATCGACAAGACGGCCATCGGGGGCGGCGCTTCCGGGATAGCCTGTGGCGTGATTCGGAATAACTACTATCAGCCCGCCATGCAGGAGCTTATCGCCCACAGCGTAGAAGTCTGGGAAGAGGATGCCGACGGGTACGGCTACCTGCCGGTGGGTTACATGCAGATATCTCCCGAATGCATGCGCCAGGATGTCGGGGAGATATATGAGAGACAAAGAGACATCGATTATGAGTCCGAGCTTATCGAGGGCGAGAAAGATTGCATGAAATATATGAGAGATAATGTCTTTGAAGACTGGCAGGCGGAAAGAATAACCTCCATTCTTCACGAGAAAAGGGGTGGTTACGCCCACAACACCCAATCCCTGTACAGACTGGCGGACAAGGCCGAGGAGGAGGGCGTGAGGATTCTCACGGGTGTGAAGGTAATCGGCATTGTAACAAACGGATGTGTCAAGGGAGTGGAAACGACCAAAGGTTCGATCAGATGCGATTACATGGTGATAGGGGCCGGTCCATGGGCCAAGACATTCTGGCAGATGCTGGGTCTGCCTGATGAGATATCATTAAAAGACCCGGATGGAAAGGTGCATCCGAATATCAGGATGTGGACTTACTGGTCCCTCCAGGAGGGGACCCTGGGAGTAGAGCCTTCATACGGAATGGCCAACAACGGAAACATGCCGCCGGTTATTCACCTGGACTCGGATGCCCCCCTCTATTCCAGTGAGGATGGGTCCCTGATAACCGATGAGATGTGGGGAATCTATTATAAACCCGATTTTCACTTCAAGGGAATTCAGGGGGGATCGACCCCCAATAAAGTGAAGAAGCACAAGGTTGCGGTGGATCCCTACGGCATCGATTCCCCTGACTTTATCGTGGGTCCGGAATTCGCCCATACCTGGACTTCTGCCCTTGCACACTGCCAGAAGAGATACGAAGACAAGTACTCCCGCTACAAGAAAGATCCTTCGGGCGGATTAGGGGCCTTCTCTCCCGACAATTTCCCGGTTTTCGATATCTTCAGGGAAAACTGCTATCTGATCGCGGACTCGAGTCACGGTTATAAGATGATTGGTGTGGGTAAATTGGTGGCCAAGGAGATCATGGGCGATAAACAGGAACTGCTCAAACCTTTTCGATTCAGCCGCTTTCAGGAGGGGGACCTCCTTCCTGAATCAAGCAGCCCTTTCCCCTGGAGTTAAATGGGAAATCCTTATGAAACTGACCATCCTCGGTTCCGGTGGATGTACGGTGATTCCCAAACCTCTTTGCTCTTGTCCTATCTGCAAAGAGGCCAGGGAAAAGGGAGTTCCCTATGAGAGATCAGGACCCTCCTCCTTTATACACGAGGAAAATTTACTTATAGATACACCCGCCGATATCTCGCGGCAATTAAACAGGGCATCCATTAAAAAGATCGATTCCCTGATATTTACCCATCTGGATCCCGATCATATCGAAGGTTTCAGGGTAGTGGAGCAGATTTCCCTGGACTTCAGGTCCTGGTCCGCCTATCCCGAGAAACAGATCCTGTTGGTTCTCCCGGAATCCCTATATGAGGGCCTGCGGACAATTCGTTCGGTTTACGGGCCGTTAGTAGACTTTTATGAGGGCCAGGGCTTTATCAAGAGCAGCGTCTTTAAAGGCCATACAAGAATCGGTAACATGGATATCACGGCCATACCCGTGGATCGGGGCCCTGACCTGTCCTTTGTCTATGTGTTTGAACGGGAGGGTAAAAAGATAGTGTATGCCGCCTGCGATATCAAGCCTTTTCCCGAGCACCGGAAAGAAGTAGCCGGGCCGGACCTCCTTATTATTCAGCCGGGTATCTTCGAACAGGGTCTGAAGCATGATTTTATCTATCCAGCCGGGCATATCTCCAGAAAAACCCTCTATACCTTCGAAGAGACCTTAGCACTTGCCAATCGAATCCGGGCCGGGCATGTTCTTTTTATTCACCTTGAGGAGTACTGGAACAGGAGCTTCGATGATTACCTAACTGTTGAAAAAAGGCATAAAAATATCTCCTTTGCTTATGACGGTGTCGAAGTGGAGGTCTGAGTGAAACCATGATCCAGTACAAGGGAGTCAGCAAGATTTTCGGGTCCGGCCCCACCGCGGTTGCCGCGGTGAACAATGTCACTCTCGATATCGAGGGGGGTCAACTGGTCACCTTTCTCGGGCCTTCAGGATGCGGAAAGACCACCCTGCTTCGCCTGACCAATCGGTTGCTCCCACTTACCGGGGGGCAGATTATTATCGAGGACAGGGATATCATGTCATGGGATGAGGTTCGCCTGCGGCAATCCATGGGTTATGCCATCCAGGAGATCGGGCTCTTTCCCAATAAGACCATATACGGAAATATAGCCGTTGTCCCCAGGCTCCTGAAATGGGATGAGAAACGCATCCGAAAAAGAGTGGAAGAACTCCTGATCATGCTGCGTCTGGAACCGGAGAAATTCCTCGATCGCTATCCGGCGGAACTTTCAGGAGGTCAACAGCAGCGAATAGGCGTGGCTCGATGCCTTGCAGCCGACCCGGACCTCATGCTCATGGACGAGCCCTTCGGCGCCATCGATCCCATAAACAGGGAGGAGATCCAGGACGAGTTCCTTAAAATCCAGTCAAGGCTTAAAAAAAGTATCGCCTTTGTAACCCATGACATTTATGAAGCAATCAAGATGGGGGATAAGATAGCGATTTTCAAAGATGGGAAATTGATCCAGTATGATACGCCCGAAGGAATCCTCATGCGTCCCGTAAACGGGTATATCGAAGACTTTGTGGGCTCGGACAGGGCCCTTAAGGTGTTGGGACTCCTGAAGGCGGGCGATTCAATGAACCGGGAACCCTGTAACACGGCGAATCACTCAATGAACACAGTCGAAGCCTTGAAATTTATGAAGGATAGAAATCTTTCCAGCCTCATGGTAATGGATCATGACAAACCTGTCGGCCATGTGACCATCGAGAAATTGCGTCTCCGGCAGACAACCTTGAAAACCATTGCCGATCCCTATCCTTTTTACATCCGCGTTCATGATAATCTGAGAGACGTCCTGTCAAACATGCTTCTTCACGATATTAAAGAGCTTCCTGTTGTGGATGATAACGGGAATTTAGCCGGTATCATAGGCTTTGAAAATATTCACCGGCACATTATTCATATCTATTCGGATAATCCGGAATAGGGCCCGGGTCTTTATGAATGTTCTATCTTTTATACATAAAAATGCAAGCGAGTGCGCGGCCTTGACCCTTGAGCATGTCTGGATCGTCGCGTTGTCTGTCTTCTTGGCCGCCATCATTGCCGTCCCTTCGGGGATCTTTATTTCGCGGAATGAGAGAATAGCAACAAAGGTCCTGAATGCGGCAAATATACTCATGACGATCCCCTCGATCGCTCTTTTCGGTCTAATGCTGCCGGTCCTGGCTATTATAGGGCATGGGCTGGGAAAGGTCCCGGCGGTCATCGCCCTCGTGTTATACAGCCAGCTTCCCATCATCAGGAATACATATGTGGGGATTAAAAACGTTCCTCCTGAACTGGTTGACGCCGGAAAAGGAATGGGAATGAATAAATGGACACGGCTGAAAGAAGTGGAGATCCCCCTGGCCGTCCCTGTTATTATTGCCGGTCTTCGAACCGCCGCCGTCATGGATATCGGGATTGCCGCCATCGCCGCCTATATCGGAGCGGGTGGCCTGGGAGTCCTTATCCAGCAGGGTATCGCGAGGGTATATGAGGAGATGATCATTGCCGGAGCGATTCTGGTTGCCTTCTTGGCCATATTTGTCGACGCGGGCATGGCCCTTCTCGAGAGGGCCCTGACACCCGAGGGAATCAGGATCTCCAGGCGATCGGGACAATGAATCATTTATTCGGAAAGGTCTATCGTTTTTTGCTTATGATCCTGTTGCTGGTCCTGGGAATATCCCTGGAGCGGACGGGCCTTATTGAATATCTTTCGGACCCATACGAACTTGCGTATACATTCAATCTCCTGAAACAGCACCTGTGGATGGTAAGCATAAGCATGACCATGGCCACGATTCTTGGGCTGGGGATCGGAATCCTGTTTACCCGTCCGGATTTTAAGAGATACGCGGGCATTGCGATGTATATCGTGGGGCTGGGGCAGACGATCCCTTCTCTCGCGGTCATCGCCCTGGCCATGAGCATTGTCGGAATAGGATTTAAGGCGGCTGTCTTCGCCCTTTTTATCTATTCGGTATTGCCCATAGCAAGAAATACCATGGCGGGCATACGGGCAATACCATCCTGGATGATAGATGCTGCAAGAGGGATGGGAATGCCGGATAGGCACATTCTCTTTCAGGTAGAAATCCCGAACGCCATGAACGTTATTTTAACGGGATTTCGTGTTTCAGTCGTTATCAATATCGGCACTGCGGCATTGGCCTTTCTTATCGGGGCAGGCGGCCTGGGAGAGCATATCTTTATAGGAATTGATCTTATGCGCCCGGACAAGCTGTTGGCGGGGGCCATTCCTACAATATTATTGGCCCTTATTGCCGATTATCTGTGCGAGCTTTTGGGATTCGTTATCATTCCCAGAGGCCTCCGCCTTGGACAGGAAATCTAAGAAAGAAAGGAGCCTATTATGAAGATGAGAGTGAAAAAACTGTCTTTAATCCTGGTATGGCTTCTCCCCGTAGTTCTCGCCTCCCCAGCCGTCGGCATGGAGGAAAAGGAGATCACGATCGGCGGGAAGAATTTCACGGAACAGTACATATTGCCGGAACTGGCCAAAATCCTCCTGGAAAAAAAGGGTTTTGACGTGAAACTGAAGACGGGTGTGGGATCCGCCATAATCCGTCAGTCACTTGAAAAGGGACAGATCGACTTCTATTATGAGTACACGGGCACGGCCTACACCGTATTTCACAAGCAGAAAGATCGCGACATAATGACCCACCGCGATAAGTGTTATCAATGGGTCAAACAGGCCGACTCCAAGAAAGGCCTCATATGGCTCGACATCGTAAGGTTCAATAACACCTATACACTCATGATGAGAAGGGCGATGTCTCAAAAGTTGGGGATCGATTCCATCAGCGATCTCAGCCTTTTCATAAACAACAATCCCGAGAAGATCGTTATAGGCGTTAACGCGGAATTCTGGGAAAGGCCGGACGGATTCAAACCTCTCATGAAACTGTACGGCTTCAAAATACCCTATGACAAGGTGAAAAAGATGGATTCAGGTCTTGTCTATCAGGCCCTCAAAGAGGGATTGGTGGATGTCTCCATGGGGTTCGCGACCGACGGCCGGATAGCCGCTTTCGGTTTTGTCAATCTGAAAGACGATAAATCCTATTTTCCCATATATAACCCCGCCCCGGTTATTCGAAAGGAAGTCCTTGAAAAATATCCGGAAATACGTAATATCCTGATACCGATCGCGGAAAATCTCACCACGGAGGAGATGCAGGAGTTGAACGCCGCTGTGGATATTGAACATAAGGAAATTCATGAAGTGGCCCGGGAGTGGTTAATAGGGAAAGGTCTGCTGTAAATAGTCATGAATGGTAAAGACATCAACCTGGAAGGGTCGGATCTCATAGACAGGATTCACAGGGATGCGCTTCGGGTTCTCGAGGAGGTGGGGGTCAGGTGCCGGTCTAAGAAAGTCCGGCGGATTTTTGAAGACACGGGACTTGCCGCCTTTGATGAGAGTACGGGACATATTCATATCCTGTCCCAATTAGTGGAGCAGGCCTTGAACATCGCCCCGAAGAGGGGACAATACTGGATTCCTGAAAATTCCTTCGGGGTGGGAGGCACCGCTCCCTTTCTGTTCGATGACAGGACAGGCGAATTGGTGGAGCCGACCTTTGAGCATCTAATTCGAATAGCAACCATCGTAAACGAAGCCGATGTGATCCACTTTATGGCCCGTGGGATCCTGCTAAAGGGACAGGAAGTAAAGGTGATGGACACCATCATAGAGCACTGCCATAAACCCATCTATGTGGCCGCCGTCACGGAGGCGGGGATTGCGAGGGCCCTGGAGATTCATGAGTCCAGGGGAAATATCACAGTTCAATTTTCCATTATCAACAGCCCCTTGAACATCATCGAAAGCATGATGGATCCCTTCCTATCCTGCGTGGATAAAGGCCTTCCCATATATGTTTCCACGATGCCCATGGCGGGACTCTCGGCTCCCTATTCCATGTCGGGTCTCCTTACGCTGACCCACGCGGAGGGCCTTTTCGGAATTACCCTTGCCCAGTTGGTTAACCCGGGGATCATGGTCGTCCATGCCGGGCTCCCGTCGATCGCCAACATAGGGAAGAACTATAGTGTGGATCTGGGATTGATCTCCCACAACATTGCCAACCTGTTAGCGGAAAAAATCAATAAAAGGCTTGACATCCCATCCATTCAGACCGCCTGTACGACCAACCAGGAAAGGCCCAATAAAAAGGCCGAGGAACAGGCGATTAACGGGTTTGCACTCATGAAGAGATACGGTTTTCACCAGATGCGGCATTCCTTCGGGTTTCTAAAGGAATTGATATCCTTTTCCATCGCCAAGCTGGAACGGCATATCGATCTCTGCAGGGAGACAGGGCCGGACCAGGCCCCGGAGATTGACCTTGATCCTTACGATACCGAGGGACTCGAGGTCATCATGCGGAACGGGAGCAATGCCAACTATATGCGTGACGATCACACCCTTAAAAATACCGGGAAGTGCTTTTTACATTAAAATCAGGAGCAGGGAAGATGAAAGCGGCCATCTATCAGACGAAGCCGGTCCTCATGGACCTTAAAAGCAATCTGGAGGACGTAATAGAAAAAATTCGCCTCGGCAGGGAAAAGGGGGCTGATCTTGTGGTCTTTCCGGAACTTGCACTCACCGGGTATTTCGTCGGCCACAGATATCACGAGGTTGCCCTTCGGCTGGATTCCCCGGAGATAAGACGACTGACCTCCGCCACAAAGGGAGCGGCCGCCGTGGTGGGATTTATCGAAGAGTCCCCCTCTATGAATTTTTATAACTCGGCACTCGTGGCGGTGGATGGAAAGCTGCTCTATACCTACCGGAAACTCAACCTCCCGAACTACGGGGTATTCGAGGAGCGTAAATTTTTTGCGTCCGGAAAACGGATCCCTGTCTTCAGGCTCGATGATCTCTGTATCGCGGTTTTCATTTGCAATGATCTGTGGCATCCTTCCCTCCCCTATCTCGGTGTTACTCAAAAAGCGGATGTATTCGTTTCAATATTCAATTCATCACAGGGGTCCATGGGAGATGAATTCAGTAACATCGAAAGCTGGTCGATTATTAACCGGTTTTATTCGCGGGTATTCGGGGTCTATAACATCTGTGCCAACCGTGTGGGTGAAGAGAGTTTTGGGGAGAGGCGCGAAGCGAAAGGAGCAGATGGAGATGACCCGATATGTCGGAGAAAAACCTATCGCTTCTGGGGAGGCAGTGAGATCCTTAATCCCTTTGGGCAGCCCGTAGCCAACGCTGAGCTCTATGAGCCTGATGAAATCTATGGAGTCATTGAAAAGAATTTATTGAGGCGGAAAAAAATTCTCCTGCCCTATTTGAGGAACGATGATCCATACTTCACACATCGTGAGCTCCAGCGGATCTTATATGAGAAGTAAATATCCGGGCCTGGAGGACCCGGCTTTGCTTTACCCCTAAAAGGGGGTGCC
>CAYTUL010000123.1:0-9370 GCA_964441135.1 uncultured Desulfobacteraceae bacterium
CCGTAAGCCTGAGTGCACGGTCCAGATTTTGGATAATGGATTCGGGATGTCTTTCCCGCACGGGACGATAGATCATTCCCGCCTGGCAAAACCGGCAGCCCCTTGTGCAGCCCCGTGATATCTCTATGGACAACCTGTCATGGACGAGCCGTGTAAAAGGCACAACCTGATCGGAAGGGAAGGGGTATTGGTCAAGATCCGGGATAAAGGCCTTTTCCACCCTGTCGTAATCCCGTTTCAAGGGGTCGATGGACTTGATGGGGCCTTGCGGAAAATAATGAACACTAAAGAAGGAGGGGACATATACGCCCCTGATTTTTGCAAGACGGGTAAGGATCTCCTCTTTTCCCTGGTGATTGAGCCTCCCGTTCCTGACGATTCTGCATATCTCCAGCGTGACGTCTTCTCCATCTCCGATTACGATCCCATCGAAGATATCGGCTATGGGCTCCGGGTTAAAGCAGGCTGGTCCTCCCGCGATAATCAGCGGATAGGTATCGTCCCTTTCCGCAGAAAGGAACGGGATATCCGAAAGATCGAGCATGGTCAAAACGTTGGTATAGGAAAGTTCATGCTGAAGGCTGAATCCGATGATTTGAAAATCCGCGAGAGGCCTGCCGGATTCCAGTGTGACAAGGGCCGTCCCGCTTTTTTTCAATTCCTTCTCCATATCGATCCAGGGGGAATAAACTCTCTCCGCGGCGATCCATTCATGACTGTTGAGTATATGATACAGTATCTTTAGTCCCTGATGGGACATGCCCACTTCATAGACGTCGGGAAAGGCGAGTGCGATGGAAACATCCACCGCGGAGATATCCTTGCTTACTGAGTTTACCTCGTTACCGATATACCGGCTCGGATGCTGGACTTTTAAAAGGATTCTCTGATCTTTTATGGACATGAGAGCTTTACTTCCTGTGCCTTTTTTTTATTTATACTTCATGAAGCCGGTCATTTTAACGCTGCTGCAGATCCGCGAGCAGGACGGTTATTTCAGCGCCGCCCTCCGGATGATTTTCCCCTTGGACAATACCCTTCAGCCCTTCCACGATACGCTTTACAATGGCGAGGCCGAGCCCTGATCCGCCCTCCTTCGTCGTGAAAAAAGGGGTAAAAATGTGGGAAAGCGCCTTTTCGCTGAATCCTTTCCCCGTATCTCTCACAGATATTTTTACCATCCGGTTCCCATGATTCTGGACCGTGCCCGTGCTAATCCGGAGAATCCCATCATCGGGCATGGCGTCAACGGCGTTTAAAAAGATATTCCAGAGTACCTGTTTTATCTGCTCAGGGTCGGAGACAAGGTCCAGGTCATCACGGAAATGGGTTTCGACCTCCATTTTTTTGTTCCAATTCCCGCTGTTCTTAAAGAGCTCCAGGGACTCAACGATTAGGTGGTTCAGCTTGAATTCGCGAAAATTGGCGGATTTCGGCCTCGCAAAAAGGAGGAAATCGTTAATCAGGTGGTTCAGTCTGTTGATCTCCCTTAAAATGATATCCATGAGTTTGCTGTTCACATCTTCCCTGTCCATATCCTCCTTTAACATCTGTATCGAACCGCTGATGGATGCCATGGGATTCCTTATCTCGTGGGCGATACCCGCGGCCAATTCGCCGATCAGGGCCAGCCCTTCAACTCTCTTCATTTCCTCCTCTATCTCTCTCATCTCGGTTATATCCTGAAAGAAAAGGATCTGACCTTTCTGGTCTCCATCAGGGATCTTGAGGGGCGAGATGAAAAAACGGAGGGATAATTTTTTGTCTCGGCTATTAATATACTGCAGATCAATAAAACCCGGCGGATTTTGAGAATCCTTGTTCGGGTCTTTTTCCCTGCTTTCCAGATGCCCGGATAAAAAGGGCAGGATGTCCGTAATCCTTCTCCCAATGGCCTGAGCCGCATGGATATCGAATAGTTCCTCCGCCGCCTGGTTAAATAGAATGATTTTACCCTGCCCGTCCAGCGTGATCAAACCGGAGGCAATGCTGCGTATAATCCATTCGTTTAAGGCTTCAAGCTTGATAATATCATCTTCTTTGGCCTTCAGCTCGACCCGGCTTTTTCTCGCCTGTTCGGAGGGATAACTGCTGAGATAGGCAACGAGATAAAAGGCCGTGATGTTTACAACAATCATGTAGATGATATGAATACTCTGGTATTCCCCGGTGTATCCCCATCTGCTGCTGAAGGGATGAATCACGTCATAATAGTGCAGATCCAGTAAAAGACCATAGAGGATACTGCAACTGGAGGCAATGATCATGCCTCCTTTACGGTATAAAATAATACTCCCGTTTATTATGGAAAGGATATAAAGGAAAGAGAAAATACTCTCTATGCCGCCGGTAGCATAGATGATGGCCGTGATGAAGACGGTGTCCACCAGCAACTGGAAGTAGGCCTGACCAAGATGGTTTTTCAGGGTTTTGAAGAGGAGAATGTAGATAAAAGTAAGGAAATATACGGTCGCAATGAGGAGATAGTGAGAGGTCTGGATATCTCCAAAATAGGTCTTCGTCTCTTTTATCTGGATAAATATGGAGGCCCCTAAAAGGAGAGATACGATGATCAGCCTCAAAAGCATGAGCTTTTGAAGTCGCCCCGATAACTCCTGGTGGGGATTATTGAGGTCAATATCGACCATATTTTAGAGTATCCCTACCCTCCAACCGCTCCGGCCATTGAGAAGATGGGAAGATACATTGCCACAACGATTCCGCCTATGGAACCACCCAAGAAAAGCATCAGAAGGGGCTCTAACATGGATGTGAGGGCCTCGACGGCCGCGTCGACCTCCTTGTCGTAAAAATCGGCTATTTTGCCGAGCATGGTATCAAGGGCTCCCGTGGCCTCACCAACGGATATCATTTGTATGACCATACCGGGGAATATATCATTTTCCGAAAGGGGTTCCGCTATGGTCTGGCCTTCCGCGATACTGCTCCTGACCTCGTAAATAATCTCCTCAATGATGACATTTCCGGCTGTTTTGGCCACGATTTCGAGGGCATCCAGGATGGGAACACCGCTGGCCAACATGGTTCCGAGGGTTCGAGTAAATCGCGCCACGGCCGTTTTCCTGATAAGGTCGCCAAATATCGGCAATTTCAGGGAGAGACTGTCCAGATTCCTTCTGCCTGATTTGGTGGCGCTGTAGCGTTTATAGATGATAACAAAGACGATAATAGCCGCGATCAAAAAATGGATTTTACTTTTCATAAAATCACTCAACTTGACCACTATCTGAGTAGGCATGGGCAGGGCCTGACCGAAGCTGGCGAACATGTCCTGAAAGACCGGAATCACGAAAATGAGGATGACCGCTATCACGATGAAGGCAATGGCGATAACGACGATCGGGTATGTGAGGGCTCCCTTTATCTTTGATTTGAGCTCTTCCGCCTTTTCAATGAATGTGGCCAGGCGCTGGAGGATCGTGTCCAGGATGCCGCCCACCTCCCCGGCCGCGATCAGGTTTACGAAAAGGTCATCAAAAACCTTGGGGTGTTTTTTCATGGCCTCGGCAAGGGTGCTGCCACCTTCCACATCTTTTGTCAACTGCTTCAGGATCCCCCTGAAGGTGGGATTTTCCGCTTGATCCGCGAGAATATTGAGGCCCTGTACAAGGGGGAGGCCCGCGTCGATCATCGTTGAAAATTGCCTTGTAAATATGACGATATCCTTGTTTGTAACCTTGGGCTGCATAAAGGATAAATTCTCAAATATATCCTTTGGCTTGGGCTTTAGTTTGAGTATCTTCAGGTTTCGTTTCCTCAACTGGCTCCTGGCTATCTGTTCTGTAGCCGCCTCAAGTTCACCCTTAATCTTTCTACCCTTTTTGGTTTCCGCTACCCATTGATAGATCTGGGCCATAAATGTTTCTCCTCAGATATAATATCAAAACAGTATGCTCGTCGGAGCATTTGTCAAGCCGTCATCACAGGGACAAATAGTGACATTAATACTAATGAAATGAATATATTATGTCAAGTATTCTGAAAAACATTCCATTCCCTCAAAGCGGCCTGAAGGGCCTTGACGGATCCCGGAGGCAGTTTATCCTTGACAACCGATATATAAACTGTAGTAAATTACCGGTTTCAAAGAAACAGATGCCCCATAATAAAGATTAAGGAGGAATTCATCGTGACCGAAATTATTGCCCCAATGGGAGGAAAGGTATTAGATGTAAAAGTCAAACCTGGTGATACCGTGAATGAAGATGACGAGGTGGTCATACTCGAGGCCATGAAAATGGAGCTGCCCGTCGTCGCGGCGGAGGGCGGAACCGTAAAGGAAGTGAAATGCAAAAACGGTGACACGATTGAAGCGGATGCCGTTCTGGTTGTGCTGGAGTAAAAAGGATATTGAATTGATTTAATGATCTTTCACGTTAAAGAATTTAAAAGCCCTATCCATTGATAAAGGAGAGGGCTTTTTTCATGGGATATTTTAACTGCTTTTGGCCCGGGCCTCCATCCTTTTTATTGTTCTGGATATAATATTGCCGGAGATACTCATTCCCAAGAAAAGGATTAGGAGGACGACAAAAACACCGATATATCTGAGGATAAGGGTTCCCATAATCCACGTCCAGCTATCCTTAGCGATGATTATGGTCGCCCCAGCGTCGTCACCCTTTGAAATGGTGATTGAATGCCAGCGCAGCTTTCCGTCATCCTCGATGTAGGTGGCATCCTTCCATTCACGAAATTTAATATCAGAGAACCCGCTCAACGCTTTTTTATAAAATGCAAGGGCCTCGTCGTGGGAGAGCCTGGTCTTCACCTCGAGGCGACTGTTGGTTTGCCGGACAATTTTTACGTCCGGGGCAACGGGGGCACCAAGAAAATCCCCGGCAATTGAAAGGAGTGGGAAAAACGCAAACGTCAATAGTGTCATAAATAGGGGAGTTTTCATTTTTTTTATCCTTTTAATCAAACATTGCTATAAACATCCCCGCGGCGGCCGCGGAACCGATCACGCCTGCCAGATTCGGTCCCATGGCATGCATCAGAAGATGGTTGGTCTTGTCATATTTCAGACCCTGTATCTGGGAGACTCTCGCGGCCATGGGGACGGCCGAGACCCCCGCTGAACCGATAAGCGGGTTTATCTTCTCCTTGAGGAAAAGGTTCATTATCTTAACGGTCAGTATCCCGCCGATGGTGCAGACGCCGAAGTCAAGAAGGCCGAGGCCGAAAATGAACAGGGGTTTCCAGCTAAGAAAGTAATCCGCGTGCATCGTGGCTCCCACGGAGATGCCCAAGAATATGGTGACAATATTCATGAGTGAACCCTGGGCCGTGCCTGTAAGTCTCTCGACCACTCCGCTTTCCTTCATGAGGTTCCCCAGCATAAACATCCCCATCAGGGGGATGACGGAAGGCACCAGAAGGGCGATGATGCCCGCAGTAACCAGAGGAAAAAGGATCTTCTCCTGTTTTGAGACATGACGCAACTGGCGCATGCGGATCTTTCTTTCATCAGGGTTGGTCATCAGCCTCATGAGACCGGGCTGGATGAGAGGGACCATAGCCATGTATGAATAGGCCGCGAGGGCGTTCGGCCCGAGGAGCTGGGGGGCCAAATGCTGGGTGAGATATATGGTTGTGGGGCCGTCGGCACCACCGATGATACCCACGGAGGCGGCCTCCTTGAGGGTAAAACCGGCCAGAACCGTTCCCGTGAAGGTAATAAAAACACCTAACTGAGCACCGGCTCCTATCAGGAGAGTCTTGGGGTTGGCGATAAGCGGTCCGAAATCGGTCATCGCGCCTAAGCCCAAGAAGATAATACAGGGAATAACCTCCCACTCTAACCCGTAATGATAGAATATCTGCAGGAGCTGGCCATGCCCATGGGAATGGCCCATCAGGGGCACAAGGGGAAAATTGACGATAAAAATTCCGAAGCCGATGGGCAGGAGCAGCAGGGGTTCATACTTTTTTGATATGGCAAGATACATGAAGAGTGATCCCACCCCCCACATTATGATAAGCTTCCAGTCAAAATTGAATATTCCCGTGGTGAGAGTGATTCCCTTCAACAAATCCAAGATTTCATTAACATTCATTATTCGGAACTCCTAATAACCGTTGAATTTCGATGCAAATGCAGGCATCGTTTGTCATGATCGAGTCTTTATAAGATCTTCAAAACCCCTTTGGCGGGATATCGGGTTCTTCTCTGATCTTTGAATGACCGAAAATCAGTTGATTGCTTAATTTAGAAATAGGGATTTGTCAAGAATAATTGTTCCCGGCAATTATATGGAATATAGCGTTCTTTACTCTTGACAGGAAATCGGATTATTAATAAATTCTTATTATTTATAACGGCCCCGGGAATAAAAAAGGAGGAAAAGCCATGGGAAATGACAGCGTTCTAAAGGACAAGGTTATTCTTGCGGTGGATGATGAAGAAGATGTTCTCGATACATTAGAGGAAATGCTCGATATGTGCATAGTCCACAAAGCGAAGGATTATGAAACGGCCACGGAGTATCTGTTAAGTTATACATATGACATAGTAATTCTGGATATTATGGGTGTCAACGGTTTTGAGCTCCTTAAATTAGCCGTGACAAGGAATTTCCCGACCCTTATGTTGACCGCCCACGCCGTGACTCCCGAGGCGCTGAAAAAATCCATAAAATTAGGAGCCGTTTTTTTCCTTCCTAAAGAACAGATATCGGAACTCAAAGAATTCATGGAGCATGTAATTCTCAATGAAGGCAAACATGTCTGGGTCAGGCTTTTTGACCGACTTGGAGAATTTTTTAATAAACGTTTCGGTCCTGACTGGAAAGAGAAAGACAAATTCTTCAAGGAGTTTGAGGAGTCCCTCAAAAAGGACCAGCAGATTTAAGATGCCGCCAGACCGGCACCTGTTTTTATAATCCCTCCAAGCGAGTGTTCCACCCCGCGACGTCATTCTCTCTTTTTCAAGTCTTTCGTCCCTGGGGTAATTGGAAACGGGTCCGTTTTATCCTGCGATCCACAGCCTTTCCCGGTTGCAGGATATGGAACGGGCGGGTCTCGGACCTCGCCATGGGGGAAGAATTCATTTGATGTAAGAGACTTCCGCATCGCGGAGGTCAGGGTTATGGGGTCAAACCAAGGCCACGTCCTTCCCCGTTTAAAGCATCGGGATCTTCGATGGCCGTGGATCCTTTACGAAAAGATTCAATATTATTAAGAAGATTTTCCGGAAGGAGAGGCTGGAATGACTGAAGGTCTGAAAAGAAATCCCTCGAGTATCGATGAACGGTGTATAAACACCATCAGGACACTCGCCATGGACGCCGTTCAAAAGGCCAACTCCGGTCACCCGGGAGCGCCGATGGGTCTTGCGCCGGCGGCCTATACGCTGTGGACAAAAATCCTGAAGCATAATCCCAAAAATCCAGGCTGGCAGGACCGGGATCGGTTCATTCTTTCCGCGGGACACGCGTCTATGCTCCTTTACAGCCTTCTCTACCTGACGGGCTATGATTTGGCCTTAGAGGATATAAGAAATTTCAGGCAATGGGGGAGTCGAACGCCGGGGCATCCCGAACTGGGGTGCGCCCCGGGCGTCGAAACCACCACAGGCCCCCTGGGTCAGGGATTTTCGAACGCGGTGGGTATGGCCCTGGCCGAAAGACACCTTGCTGCGGTCTTTAACAGGCCCGGTTACGAGATAGTCGATCACCATACCTACGTGATGTGCGGCGACGGGGATCTGATGGAGGGGGTGTCATCCGAGTCGGCATCCTTGGCCGGGCATCTGGGTTTATCCAGGCTCATCTGCCTATATGATAACAACAGGATAACCATTGAGGGAAGCACGGCCTTAACATTTACCGAGGATGTCGCCCTGCGATTCAAGGCCTATAACTGGCATGTCATCGAACTGGATGACGGAAACGATATCGAGGCCATTCTCGCGGCAATAGAAGAGGCAAAAGAAGAAAAGGAAAGACCGTCCCTGATTTCTATTCGAACCCATATAGCCTATGGCAGCCCGAACAAACAGGACTCCTCTTCGGCCCACGGGGAACCGCTCGGTGAGGAGGAGGTACGCCTCACAAAAAGGAACCTGGGATGGCCCTCGGAAGAGTTGTTTTTCATACCGGAGGAGGTCAAGGAGTCCTGCAGGAAGTGCATCGAAAGGGGTGCGGAAGCGGAATTCAGGTGGCGGACAATGTTCGATTCCTACCAAAAAAGTTATCCTGAACTCGCCGCAAAATGGAATGATTTCATGACCGGGAAGCCGGGAGAGGACCGGTACGCCGGGTTACCTGATTTTTCCGCAAGCGACGGTCCCATGGCAACCCGCGCGGCCTCGGGAAAGGTATTAAATCGAATAGCTGAAAACATGCCAAATATCATCGGGGGGTCCGCCGATCTGGCTCCCTCAAACAAGACCATTATCGCATCCTCCCGCGATTTTCAGAAGGACGCTCACGACGGCCGGAACATCAGGTTCGGGGTCCGGGAACACGCCATGGGCGCAATACTTTCAGGCATCGCCCTTCACAGGGGATTGATTCCCTTTGGCGGAACATTTTTAGTGTTTTCCGATTATATGAGGCCGTCAATAAGGCTCGCGGCTCTCATGGGCCTGCCGGTGATCTACGTCTTTACCCATGACAGCATAGCCGTCGGAGAGGACGGGCCCACACACCAGCCCGTTGAGCATCTATTCACTTTACGGTCCATCCCGGGTCTCATTGTAATCCGTCCAGCGGATGCCACGGAGACCGTGTGGGCATGGCGTCAGGCAGTAGCTGTTTCAGGCCATCCTGTCGCCCTCGTATTGAGCCGGCAAAAACTCCCGATATTAGACAGAACCCGGTACGGTTCCGCGAAGGGCCTTGAAAAGGGTGCCTATATCCTGTCCGACCCGGAAGGAAAGCCGGACATCATTATCATCGGAACGGGTTCCGAGGTTCATATATGTCTTGAGGCGGCGGAAATCCTCTCAGAGAAAGGCATTGCGGCCAGGGTCGTAAGCATGCCGAGCTGGGAGCTCTTTGAAAGGGCCCCCGGGGAATACAGGGACAGCGTGCTCTTACCGGATATTCCCGTTCGCCTGGCCGTTGAGGCTGGGGTTAGGGAAGGGTGGGAGCGATACGTGGGAACCGGAGGCGCGGTGATCGGTATTGATCATTTCGGCGCTTCGGCGCCGGGTGGGAAGGTCATGGAGGAGTTTGGATTCACGGCCGCCAATGTCGTTGCAAAGGCATTGGAATTATTGTAACAATTTAGCCTTTTGAAAAATGCTTAATAAAGAAGGCTACTCGGGGATCTCTTGGACGGGGCGAACTAGATTCAGTGAGCCTTGAACTGCATACATACATAGGTCGGCGGGCGGATAACT
>CAYTUL010000124.1:0-7437 GCA_964441135.1 uncultured Desulfobacteraceae bacterium
GACTACATATATATATTCATTGTTCGCGAATACATCCCTGGTTTGCCAATTATTAAAGGAATAAGAAATAGATGGCGGCGCGTCACCATCCCACTCGACAATAAATCTTAATTGACAAGACTGGGTACATGCGTCATTCCATTTTCCGTCTTGATATAATTGTGCAATGTCTTCATTGTTAACATTATTTGGTTCACCGTCGGCCCAGTTAGTAAAGTTGGAGATCTTTCCGTTCACCCATACCCAGTTCCCTTCAGTATCAATATCACTATAACCGAAGCTTGGATTATACTGGGCAAAAGTATCAGCTAAGAACTGGTTTTCATCAGCATTATTGATTACAGCCAGGTATCCGCCATACATTTCAGCTAATGTTATGGCATCGTTCCAGGTCAAGGAGGATTGGGTGATTGCATATGAATGCCCTTGAAAAGTCTGGATATCTTGAACCTGCGGCACATTTAAAGGAGACGATTCGCTGACGTTTTCTGGATTAGAGATATCAAATATTCTTATGCCATGACCTCCGGAGGCCATATAAAGCGTATTGCCTGATATAAAAAGCTTCGGAGAATCATCATCGCCTTGTGTGGTCAGGCTCTTCTTTAACTGAGGGTTTTCCGGGTTGCTGATGTCGAAGATCTTGATTTTATTGCTTCCATCCGCGACATATGCATAATTTCCGGAAACAACAATGTCACGGGCATCAATATCCACATCATATTTGCCGATTATGCCTTTGGCATATGCCGGCAATTTTAATGCCCCATAGGCTGGATTGATGAAGAGGAGACTCAGCAAAACAGAGAAAAGAGTAAAGGAAAAGACAAGGTGGATGGGTATCTTTTTCATGGCCATTCCCTCCTTTAATGCTGATGCCTAAAATGGATGAAAATTCAATTGATGATATCTTGTTGGATATTTCCTTATTTTGTAAACCTTAATTGTCTGGATTGATTATCATACGTCGTTAATCGGTTACGCTGCTCGTTTCGTCATTCGTTATTCGGTCTGTTTGCTCCCTGCGCTCGTTGAATTTTGTCCAAGCAATCGATAAGTTATTCACAAACGTACTCCGAATCCCGATAGGAGTAGCGCAACCATAACCCTTTAACGTTGAATGAATTTTATGCAGTTACGAACCACTAAACGGTCATTAACTGTAAGCATAAGATCCTGAGTCGTTATCGTTCTAAAAACTTTAATAAAAACAAAAATATAGCATTTTGTCAAGGATATTACGCATTTAAGTTTTTAGCCGGGTATAATTGTGGTTTTGATGATAATCGCTTTTAAAAGAATAGACACATAAATCCGTCATTTCTTACAAAAGAAATCCAAATTTTATGCAAGTTCAGTAAGATTCCGTAGTCAGATAATAGAATTCAGTTTGAAAAGGGAACAGTATAAGATTTGATAACTGGATTGTGAGATATGATTTCTGGAGCAGGGCGGGGCAAACCCTTTTATCCGGCCTGCCCCGCTTGATCTTATAAATCCTTTCATATAATAAATCGTCAGGGAAAATAGTGTTTACTATTCACTTAATGCAATGTTCCCCCAATAGTAAATAAAATCCGTTTCCGTGGTTTTGTAGACCTCTAAATTTCCGGAAGGGCCGGTTTCCGAATCAAAGGATAATTCTCCCCATCCCCACATCTCCATTCCTTCCGTTTCTGTGTCATAGAACCAGAAATTAAGATAATCGTAGGACTCGTCCCAGAAATTCCCTTCCACAGTACAGGGAACTCCGGCGAAATTAATGCTCGTCTCCACGTATAAATCGGTCTGGGTAACCGTGATTTGCTGTGAATCCTGGGTGTATTCGGTTTCCGTGGCATCTGGATTGTTCATATCCAGAGAGAATGCCTCAGTCAATGACAACTGGTAATTCCCGGTCCAGCTCTCACCCTGTTCGATCTCTTCGAAGTAGTAGTCCCCGAAATTGCCGAATTCAGGGGTCATAATCTCAAAATACTGGTCGCTTTCTTCATCCGTTATCTTTACATCGTCAATGGCCCAGCCCCTGAAGAGATTGGTGCTCGCGTTTACAAAACTGAACTTGAAGGTGAGCATTATCTTGTGACCGGCATAGGGACCCAGGTTGAATTCAAAGGGGGTCCAGACCGGAGGCGCGAATTCACCACCTGAAGACAGGCCGATGGTATAGTCCTCAAACCCCATGGGCGCTTCACCGCCGCCCTGAAAGGGATCGTTCTCGTCAAAGGGATTGCTGCCCATCCAGAATTCATCCGCATTGGTAAAATAATCTCCATCAGGATCGGCCCAGGGATCAAGGTCAATTTCAGTAGTATATTCCTGCCATGATTCTTCCCAGGAGTCTGCCATGCCGTCAAAATCCTCATCGGGGTCGGCCTCACAGGGATTACCACCCCAGAAATACTCGTCGATATTCAAATAATCGTCTCCATCCTCGTTGCCATATCCATATGTATCGGCCTTAAGTGCATCCGCGCAGGCGTATTGATCAGCCCATTCGTCCCAATCATCGGGCTTGCCGTCTGAATTCTCGTCAATAAACTCCTTGGTCAGGGCCTTCTTTTTAGGGAGGGAGGTTTTTTGAAGAGGAGACGACCCTGACCCTTCCGGCATAAATGCCCCGAGGTCCAGAGTTACAAAGGGATTAAACTGGAAGAGGGGTACGAATTCGCCTTTTTTCACTGTAACATCACCATATTCCGCCTCCAGGGTGACCTCCTGACCAAATTCCAGATCTTCATCCATCAGGGCCACCTCCAGTCCCATGCTGGAGAAGTTGGCCCCGTTGACTTCAAACCAGGTATTAAGCTGTAATTTGGCATAGGAAAAATCCGTCAGGTCAATGGGAGGCGATTGCAGGATCGCATTTACGATATTTTCTTCCGTTTCAAGTTGAGGATCATAGTATGTTCCCTTATAATCCGCGGAGTCCTGGTTTCCAATCCAGTAAACATGGGAACCCGAGAATGCCGCCAGAAGGTTCAAACCGGCTTCCTGTCCTTCGGGCACGCCCTGGTATGAGACCTTAATCTTGCTTCCTTCTACGAGATTCATGGACCAGAATTCATTGGTTTCTGAGGGCGTGACATTACTGAAATCATACCATAGATCATAATAGTCCTGGTCCACAGTATAATCCCATTCTATGTAGTCATATTTCCCGTCGGGGAGATAGTCTTCTCCCCCGCCGTAATCATAAAGGAGCGCCTGTAGGGTATTGACCTGTCCGCCCTTCAAAAAGGTCACTGTAGCCTTGCCCACTTTCCAGAAATCATCACTCTGGGTGGTGTCGATGTTTATTTTGCCGATGGTGCCGTCAACGTCCACCCATCCAATGTCGGCAAATAGGACATTATTGAGGAGATCGGAAGGCATCACGATCTGTTCGGGATTCTCCAATAACTGCCATTTTGTGTTGGAGTTAATTTCCTGCCCCCCGGATTCTACCTTTGTGGTCCATCCTGTAGCGCCGGTTTCAAAGTTTTCCAGGTAGTCGGTAGCCTTCACCTGTTCCTGAAGTGTGAAATCTTTTGTGATCACACCACCTTGGGCTGCCGGAAGTTCTGAAAACACTGCGGGCTTATACCCGGACATTTTAGCAGAGGCCTTCAGAAAGGGAACCAGGCTCTTTTCCACGTCGCTGAATTGATAGTACCCATCGCTGTCCGTCCATGCCTCCATGATGGAAAAATTGGTGAAATCGGGTATGAAATCGAGCATAACATCCGGCTCATCTCCGGAGAGATCAACAAATCCAAAACCCCCGGCATGCTCCTTAAACTCACCCTGCCCTACCTTGTGGGTGACCTCAAGACTGATCAGGAAGGGTATCTCCGTCTCTCCTTCGGGAACCTCAGCAAGCAAGTCTTGAACATCGTCCAGGCCGAAAAAGTTTTTACCCTTGGCCTGGATGGTCTTCAGAACAGTGGGTTCGCCAAATAATTCTTCCGGTTGGTCCATGATCTCCCATTTATAATAGGCTTGATCGTCTTTCCCTACATAGACCTTGTCCTCTTCGAAGTAGATTTCATCGAGGACCGAGGGGGTCTTGAGGGTCACAACGGCATTCTCAACCGGATTATTAGAAGAGATGTCTTTGATATGTCCTTCAATATCCAGCACATCACCAAAGGGCTCCAGCTCCATGGTGACGTTTGACAGATCTGTGGATAGGGCCGTTATCGGAATCTCTTTGGAGCCGGCATAGTACCCGTCTTTCCAGGCATAGAGGAAGAGTACTTGCAGATTGAGGGTCGTGGCATCAATGATGTGAAAATCGAGGGCAAAATTGCCGGAGTCGTCCGTAATAGATTCCGTAAAGAAACCGTCCACCCCCACAAAGACCCCCGGGATGCCTTTGGTTGTATTCCCTTTCTCTACCACCTTTCCGGTGATCTGGTTCTCCTGGACCTGCTGCGTTGCCGTCGTGGACATGACGAAAACGAAGGAACTCAGTGATGACATCACGACCCCGCTCTCCGGAACCATGGTCTTGACCGAGCTGTTCTCTTTTTGCTCTACCTTGGCCAGTCCTAATTTTTTCCATCCGCCGGATGTCTTTGACAGGACATATAGCTTGTCGGTATCGCTGCTCCCGATCTTGCTTCCGATCTTGTCAATTGTCCATTTGCCCAACGTCTTGGTAGTCTTTGGCGTTACGCTGGCTGAAAAACCGGCATCCGCGCTGGTGATTGGATCCCCGTTGGCGTCGACAATACTGATATAGCCACCGCCCACAATATCCACCTTGCCAAGTTCAAGTTCGTCAATGGTCTCAGTATCCGGTATCGTGTTGAGGGAATTGTAGGGGGTAACCGCGACGGTGATATCACTCGTAAGCTGCATGTTCGTGATCGTAAGAGAGGTTGTACCATCAGAAGATGTGATCACCTTGGGTGTAGGCTTTAAAGGAGAAAGCCCAAGCTTCGATGCTCCTTCCTGGGTTTTTTCAAGGGTTTCGGAATTCGTGTCCTCCTTCTGGATAAAGATATATATCTGGTTGCTTTCCGGTATGGTCACGGTTTCACTGAAGGGTACGTATCCGGAGAGTTGCACATCCACCTTAACGCTTGAACCGGAATAGTCGGTAGTCTCAAACTTACCCGAGCTGTCGGTCTTTCCCACGCTGGTGCCGTCTATTGAAACCGTTGCACCAGGTACCGCCTTGTAGGAATTCTTGTCGTTCTTTCCCACTACCTCCGATACCTTCCCGACCAGGGGCGGTGTTTCCGCTACATTTACGGATTGGCCGCTTCCGGCATTTACCCAAAAACCTTCACCGGGATTTACAGAGGTAAGCAGAGTAAAGCCCTTTGAACCGGCATAGGATTCACCGCCATCCTCCTGTCCGGGTAGATAGACTGCCCATTTGTTACTCGACCACTTCCAGACGCTTATAAATTTATCGGAATCTGAAAAAACGGAACTCACGTTGATAGAACTACTGATAGCGAGTCCCTTCAGGTTCCATCCCGAGATCAGGGACAGAGTATTGCTTGTCGTCTCTGTACCGGTTACGGTGGCATCCTGGGCTCCATCACTATTTACCCAGAAACCTTCACCTGGATTGATTGCGGTAAGTGGAGTAAAACCCTTTGAACTGGCATAGGATTCGCCTCCATCCTCCTGGCCGGGCAGATAGACTGCCCAATTGTTTTCGGTGGTCCATTTCCATATGCTTATAAAACTATCTGCACTTGAAAATGTATCCGTTGTTGTGATGGTATATCTGGAGCTTACCAGGTTCCAACCGTCGGACAGGGAGATGGTGGCCGCGACCGCTCCGGATATAAGATTCAAGGAAAAGAGAAGCCATAAACTGATGGTTAAAATTAGTTTTTTTGCCATGGTCTGACCTCCTTTTCTTTAAAAGGGGATACTGAATGCGGATTTTATAAACTATAAACTAAAAACTAATTTTAAGATAAATAATAACGATATGTCAATGAAGGGTTTTATCATTTTAGGTCAATTGATGTCTCATGTCAACCGATTGGAGAGTACCATAAGGGCTTCCTCTTTCATATTGTCCGTGGTAATCTCATTGAAGGGTATAGCGTATTCCCTCCCCGACTGGACGGCGGGCATCAGCCTTGAAGTCCCGGCCTTCAGATAGGAGGCCACATTATAGGCCATACGCTGTGCCAATGAGATGTCCATGTTGTTGGGGGCGGCCCCCCTGATATCCCTCGAAAAGGGTTCGCATACCACTTTTCTTTGGATAGGGATGTTGGTGGCAAGCAATTCCCTGTAGAAATATTCGGCGGCGTTATCCTTTATTCCCTGCTTTTCCCTCTCGTGTTTTTTATAGCCCTCCGCCACCACGATAACACATTCTTCCCTCTTATTAATGGCCTTTACCACCTTTTTATGGTCGATAACGCTGTTGGGAAGAACGGCCATATGGGCCCTGGATCCCAGACAGGAGTGAAGGGCGTGAAAACCGCTGTTGGCGCCCATCATTTCAACGATGTATACCCTTTTATGGGTCCTGGCGTCCGCCATATAACACCTGATTTTCTCAGCCCCCACTTCAACACCCGTATGCTGTCCGACACAATCCGTCCCGGCAACATCGCTGTCGATGGTCACAGGTATGAAAAAGGCCTGAATGGAAGTGGGCAATAATTCGCAGAGTTCATGGATTCCCCTGAAGGTCCCGTTTCCTCCTATGGCTATGATTGCCTTCACCTTCTTTCTTTTCAGGGTGCTTGCTGCCTTTTTTTGGATGTCCTTTTTGATGAATTCCCTGTATCTTTCACTCCGCAATTGGGCGCCCCGCCATTCGGATAAGGGGGCGGCATGGAAGACGCCGGGGATATGATCCAGCTTTTTAAAAAGTTCGGGATCATAAACGAGACGCACGAAATTGTCTCCCCGATCCACAAGTGATTTGAAACCCTCAAGGGTGGCGTATGTCTCTCTTCCCATTGTCTCCAGATGATAGGTGATAAAGGCGGTAATGGGATTATAACCCGGAGCGCAACCACCATCCTGTATCAGGAGGACATCGATTTCCTTAAACATTCTTTTGGCTTCGAGGGTTGCCCGTTTGAGGAGTAAGGATATTCTCTGTCCAACCCTGACCCTCGCGAGGAGTTCTTCGGGATGAACCGGCTTGACAAGATAGTCATCTGCGCCTTCATTCATGCATTTTACTTTGGATTCCTCGTCATCTTCGGTACTGGCCATGATAAAATAGATGCCGCTTTCGCCGGAGTCGGGATCACCCTTGAGGATTCGGCAAAGTTTCAGACCGTCGGGTTCCGGCACATGCATATCGCAGATTAAAATGTCCGGGATATGTCTCTTGATCTTTTTCAGGGCTTCCTTACCGTTTATGGCTGTGTCCACAAGATATTCGGTCTTGTCTTTGAGCACTTTTAAGAAGAGCTCCCTTTCAGACCTCTTATCGCTGGCAATTAATACTCTGATTTT
>CAYTUL010000124.1:7537-9358 GCA_964441135.1 uncultured Desulfobacteraceae bacterium
TTAAGAAGAGCTCCCTTTCAGACCTCTTATCGCTGGCAATTAATACTCTGATTTTCTCATGCATTTTAGCCCCATTCATGGTGTATTCAATTATGAGAGAGAATATTAGTCTAATTCATTGTTGAATAGGAAACAATTATTTAATAAATTTTCAATGAAAATTATGTTATGTGTTCTTTTTTAGAGGCTTTTAGCAATGAATACAGGTCTATAAAGAAGTTGTTTTGGGGAATGGGAATAGAAAATTCAGGGATATCATTTTTATGCCAATTAAATGGTTTTATCTAATACTGTTTATCGTTCTTATTCTCACCTCGGGTGTTGTTTTTTATCCCAAGATAGAAGACTTTTTTGTCTTCTTTCCTCAATCGACATTCAATTATACCCCGGAAGATCTCCGCCTGAATTACAGGGATGTATATTTCTATTCGGTCGATGGAAAAAGGTTGCATGGATGGTTCTTTCCCCTTGGGGAAGAGGGTCCGGTCCTCCTTTTCTGTCACGGGAATGCGGGAAATATTTCCCACCGCCTTGATAATATAAGGTATCTGCTGGACAGAAAGCTTCAGGTTTTTATCTTTGATTACAGGGGATATGGCAGGAGTTCGGGAAGTCCTTCGGAAAAGGGGATCTATTTAGACGGGCGGGCCGCCTATGACCATCTTATAAACAAAGAGAATATCCTGCCGGATAATATAGTTATCTTCGGGCGCTCCCTGGGAGCCGCTGTCGCCCTGGACCTGGCCTTAAACAGAAACGCGAGGTCCCTGATCATCGAAAGCGCCTTTACCTCGGTTAAAGATATGGCGAAAACCCTGTTCCCCTTCAAGGCCCTATCACCTGTAATGCCTCAAAATTACAATAACTTAATGAAGATAGCCAGGGTCAGGGTTCCAAAGCTGATCATCCACGGGAAGGCTGATAAAATAGTCCCCTTTTCTATGGGAACCAAGCTGTTTGAGGCGTCAATGGAACCTAAATATTTCTTCCCTGTCGCAGGAGCAGGGCATAATGATACTTATGTTATAGGCGGGGAGAAATACTTTCAGACTATCGTTTCCTTTATCAGGAATTCGTAAGGATTTAGCCCTTTTCAAATTTTTCGGGGTTCTGTATTAATCATCTTTTCAAGAGGTTAAAGTATTCCAAGAACTTAAATCTATAAGTGATCACCCGGTTACGGATAGGCGATTAGAGGAAAGTGCTAATATTTTTTCCCTAATTCGACGGATCTCCGGTATGCCGCGTCAACGGCCCCCTGGATAACATCCATGAGACCTTTCTTTTCAAAAAAGGCGAGGCCCGCCTCTGTTGTACCTCCCGGAGATGTCACCATTTCTCTCAGCCGGGAGAGGGTCAGATCAGACTCGTCGGCCAGATGGGCAGCTCCTAAAAAGACCTGAATAGTCAACAAAAGGGACGTCTCTTTATCAAAACCCAGTTTTTCCCCCGCTTCCACAAAGCATTCCATGATTCTGAATACATAGCCAGGGCCGCTTCCGGATAGTGCGGTGACGGCGTCCATCATTTCCTCATCAACGATCACGGTCTTTCCGACTGCGCTAAAAATTTTCCTTGTTAGGGTCATGTGGTCCGTCGTAGCCCTATGGCCGGGGGCAAGGGCGCTGATTCCCATTTGTATTAAGGCCGGGGTATTCGGCATAACCCGGATAATTGGGACATCACCGCCTACAACAGAATAAATCATCCTGATGGGAATTCCCGCTGCTATGGATATAATCAGGTGTTCTTTCCCGATCTCATCCTTCACTTCCTCCAAGACATCCCTGATAACCTGGGGCTTCACGGCAAACAGGAGGA